>JBGVIG010000001.1:0-1833 GCA_045122995.1 Eubacteriales bacterium
TACGCAATAATTCTATATTATAAAACAAGTCGAATAACAACACCCGCCTCAGAAGTATCTCCCGACGGCTGTGCTTCGGTGCCGATCTTTTGTATCAGCTCACCCGAAATTTTGATACGATTGTTTTCCATGCAAACATCACTTGTAATATCGTATGCCGCATCTGACGCAAGATCCTGCATCAAAATGGTTTTCACCGCCGAAAACGCCGTGTCCAAGGTTAAGTATGCGTATTCCCCAAAAACGCCGATCGTTTGCGCGGCACCGCTTTGCACGGTCACATGACATTTCGGGATCCAATATTCCCTTTCCACAGTTCTTCCGAGCGTTGCCACAGAAAAGACACCGTTCGGATTTTTTGCCGCCACGATATACGGCACATCACCATGTTCGTCGGGAATGACCACCGGAAGATCTGCGTTACGGGAAAAACGTGCCGGCGCTGTGTGCGTCACCGTTTCCCCAAAGAGATGATCTTTCACCGCAGGCATATTGAACCACCACGCTTCGATCTCCTCATCTTTCTTTTCAAAGCGCCAAGAGTCCTGTAGCTCCACAGGATCTATCATCACGCCATCGGCATCAACGCCGAAAGCAGGTGCGATGCGATGAAAACGTGCCGCGCGAATAACTTCATACATTTTCGTTTTCAAATTGCGATGAATAGCAGGAAAAGACATATCCGCTCTGCCATCAGGAAGCGTGCCTTCATAACTGTGACGCATGATACCCATCGCGAAACCGCCTGCCGCCGCCACGTACGCCTCATCTTCACAGTTGACAAGTCCCAAGGCGCCTTCTTCCGTTTTCCCCGCCGTCGAAAATCCCGCAAGCTTTTGCATCGTCATTGGAATAGAAAAAATGGCAGGAACATCATATGTGCGGTAAACATCAATTTTCGGAATGATATCCTTCACCATAGCTTGCTCGATTACAAGATTTGGCGCATATTTTCTGCCAAGTGCTGTGAGCATCAAACGAAAATCTGCGCTCGTGCCACGCTTACCCCAGTCCACCTTCCAATAGGAAAAACCCGAAACATCAGCTTCACACAAGCGATGAATCCAATATTCCTCATCGGAAGCATCACCTCGGAAAAGTGGGGATTCTTGCGCGCAAACCCAACCGCCAAGTCCTTTCCAGCCCAGAGCGCGCACACGTTCGGATAGACGTTTCAGTGCCTCGGCATTTGTTTTTGCTCCGTTCGTCGCATCGGGAAATTTCTCTTGATTCAAAACCAAACTGCCGTAATATGCGCGATCACCGCTTTTCGGCACGTCCCAGCTATCGTCCATCACAAGGAAAAGATCACCTCTTGCTTTTTCATAAAAATATGCCCAGCCAAATGGTTTCTCCTTGCCAAATAAGCCTTCTTCCCCAATGATCGCACGCTGTTTTTCTGGCTTGCCGTCATTTGTGGCATAAAGCTGTGTCTGCCACGTGCAATAATAATCGGGCGTGGGATTTTGGATATTGGGAATCAGATTTTGTTGCGTTTTTTTCATAAGACTCTTTCCTCTCTTTTGTTTTGTTTCAGTATAACAAACTCTTCCCAATTTGTAAATAAAAAATCACCTATTTACATAGGTGATTTTTTGATGATATCAGATATAAATTTTCGACATGAACATCACGGGCACGAGCCAGAAAAGCTGATAAAGTGCAGGACACCAGGAAGGAAGATCCACAACGATGCCTGCCGCAAGAAGGATCGCCATCACAGCAATGCCGAAGAAGCAAGCCGCGCCCTTGAGGAAGAGGTTGATCTTCTTCACGTTTTCGAGCTTATTGCAAAGAATCATCGTGCGAATGATATCCTTCACAGAGCCTGTG
>JBGVIG010000002.1:0-6939 GCA_045122995.1 Eubacteriales bacterium
CGTTCAGGGGATTACGGGGAAGAAAAAGGACTTCACGTCCATTCCATATAGCAAGATCACCACGTTCTCTTTGGAAACCGCAGGCATGTTTGATCTGGATTGTGAACTGGAGATCTATCTTTCCGGTGTTGGCAAGGTGAAATTCCAATTTGCAGAATCCACAGATGTGAAAAATATCTGCAAAATGATCTCGACTTACGCGTTGGAGTGAAAATATGAGTGATTTCAGCAGATCGGGCGATTTTGGGGAGGTTCGTTTTTTCGATGTTTGCATACCGTCGGGCAGATTTCATTCTCTCGATCGCATCGCTATCTCCGGCTGGCATAAAGTCAACGCGCTTTATCGGCAAGAGAGAAAAAACGGCCTTCCGTTCGGGATCATGCTTTTCACGGTCGGCGGAGAGGGGAAAATCAGCGTTGGCGGTAAAGAATTTATCACACACGCGGGAGAGGCTGTTTTGATACCGAAAGAGCATGCACACGCATATATGGGAGTGGCGCACGATTGGTGGGAGTTTTATTGGCTTCATTATATGGGAGAGCACGCAGATCTTTTGGCACGGGACGTTCTTATGAGCGGTAATTTTCATTTTGACATCGGAGAAAAACGATTGTGTCTTCTCATGGAAGATCATTTTGAAAAAAGTGAAAAGGGAATGAAAAAAGAGATCTCCGACAGTGAATTTTTGAGCAGCGTGTTGACACTTTTTCTGAAGCGCTCCGTGGAAACTGCGGAAGACGGGAGAATGGAAGAGATGCTGCGCTTTCTGGAGGGGGAAGAAGATTTTTCCCTCGAAGCGCTTGCGGAAAGGTTTCATTATTCCAAAGAATATTTGATCCGTATGTTTCAGAAAAGCTTTGGCGTTTCACCGTATCGTTATCAGCTGATGCTTCGCTTGAAGCGCTCCTGTGAAGTGCTCAAAATGAGCAATAAAACGATAGAAGAGATTGCCGCGGCGTGCGGCTATCGCACGGTGGGCGCTTACTCGAACCAATTCAAAAAGAAATTTGGTATGTCACCAAGCGAATATCGCGCGTTTTTTAAGAATATTCAAAATTGACAGATCTTTACTCAAAATTGACAAAAACGGAAAAACTTCTTGTTTTTCCGTTTTTCGTTTATTATAATGACAGCAAAAAGAACCCCAAAAAGGAGGATATTTTATGAATTCTTGGGAACGTTTTAAGCGCATGTATGAGCACCGCGAGGCGGACAGAGTGCCGATCGTTGATGTGCCATGGGCAGGAACAGCTCGCCGCTGGCGCAGGGAGGGTATGCCTTGCGATGTGGATTGGCGCGACTATTTTGACGTGGATAAAAATTCCGGCATCGGTGTGGATATTTCACCGCGTTTTCCGCAAAAGATCATCGAAGAAACCGACCGCTATGTGATCTCCACGACCTCTTGGGGACTCACGAAAAAAACGTTTAAGCAAGAAGATTCCACACCCGAGATGCTCGATTTCGAGGTGACTACAGCTGACGCTTGGGAACAGGCAAAAGCACAGATGACTTTGGAAGATGATCGTATTCCATGGGAAAAATTGAAAAAACTTTATCCGAAATGGCGTGAGGAGGGGCATTGGATCACAGCGGAATTCTGGTTTGGATTTGACGTGACGCACTCCTGGATGATGGGTACGGAAAATCTTTTGATCGCGATGATGGAGGAGCCTGATCTTGTGCAGGATATGTTTGATACGTATCTTGACCGTTGTGAAAAGCTTTTTGGGCGTATTTATGATGCTGGCTATCATTTTGATGAGATCCGTTGGCCTGATGATATGGGATATAAAGGCACCACATTTTTCTCTCCGCAAATGTATCGCGAGCTTTTACAGCCTTATCATAAAAGAGCTGTCGATTGGGCACATGAAAGAGGTGCATATGCCAGATTGCATTCCTGTGGGAATATCATGACATTGTTGCCGGATATCATAGAAACAGGCGTGGACGCGCTGAATCCATTGGAAGTCAAGGCCGGTATGGATTCTTTTAAGATCAAGAAAGAATATGGCGATCGGCTTGTTTTGCACGGCGGTATCGATGCTGTAAAATGGCCGGATACAGAAGCTGTTATTGCCGAAATCTGGGAAAAAGTACCTGTTCTCAAGCAGAATGGCGGCTATATTTTTTCTTCTGATCATTCGATTCCCAATAATGTGACACTGGAGAATATGAAAAAGATCGTGGAAGCGGCAAAAAAAGCAGGAAGCTATTAAAAATCATGAAGAAAGCTGAACCTTTTTGGTTTGGCTTTTGTTTTTGCAGGGTTGTAATCATCTCCATTTTATGTTATAATGAAGCGAAAAATAAAATGGCGAGGTGATTGCATGAAAAAGACAACATATATAGATCCCATCATCGGCAGGGTCGGTGATGAAAAAAAGACGAGCATACACGGCGGCGGAAAAACACACCCCGGTGCATGTTATCCATTCGGCATGGTTCAGCTTTCGCCCGATACCACGACACGCGGCGATAACGGTACGGGTTATAATTATTGTGATAACACGATCGAGGGCTTTAGCTTCAATCACATGAGCGGCATCGGTTGGTATGGAGATCTTGGCAATCTGCAGATCATGCCCGTCGTGGGAAAGACCGATCTTCGCAGCGGAAGTAATCGGGAAGTCCCATTTCAAAAGGGGATGCAAGGCTGGAAGTCTGTTTTTCGTCATGAAAACGAAACGGCAAGAGCGGGATATTATTCCGTTATGTTGGAAAGATACGGAATTCTTTGTGAATCCACAGTGTCCTGCCATGCAGGACAGCTAAGATTTACCTATCCCCAAAGTGCAGAAAGCGGTATCATTTTCAATTTTTCAAGACGTATTGCGGGGCGCTCAAACCGACAACAGATCGAGATCGACGGCAGATTTATCCGAGGCTGTATTACTTGTGACCATCATTTCGGTGGATTTGGCAGGGGGAAAGGCGGCATTGATTATAAGCTGTTTTTCTGTTTGGAGGTTTCTAAGCCGTTTCAAACTGCGCGCTTTTTTGAAAATGAAACGTTTTTAGATACCGATGCGCAAACGCTCACAGGGGAAGATTTGCATCTTCTGCTTGATTTTGATACAGTTGAAAATGAAGAGATCCTCATTCGTTGCGGTATTTCCTACACCGACCTTAAAGGTGCGGAAAATAACCTCAAAGCAGAGTGTCCTGTTTTTGATTTTGATGGCATGGCAAAAAACGCCGATGCTGCTTGGGAAGATGCTTTGTCATGCGCCAAGGCGGAGGGAAACGATCCGACGGATCTCACACTTTTTTATACCTGCCTTTATCACACCTTGCTTGATCCGCGCACTATGGTGGACGCGGACGGCAGATATCTTGATGCCAAAGGGGAAGTGCGCAATGCGGATTATGTTCATCGTACGATGTTCAGCGGCTGGGACGTTTACCGAAGTGAATTTCCACTTTTGACACTGATCTCGCCACAAACCGTGTGCGACGAGGTGAACAGTCTTTTGCAAATCGCGCTTGCGAAAAATTCATCTTTGCCCAAATGGGAGCTGATGGGAATTGATTCTGGGTGTATGGTAGGAGATCCTGGTTTGATCGTGATGGCAGATGCTTATCTTAAAGGGATCCGCAATTTTGATATTGAAAAAGCTTATGCGATCGCTTTTGCATCTGCGACAGCGGCAGACATGCTTTACGGGAAACCTTATCATAGCTTGCGTCCCAATACGAAACAATATCAAACCGATGTATACGTGCCGATGGATCTGAGTAGCACACTGGAGTTTTTGCTTGCCGATTATGCGATGGCAAAGCTTGCGCGTGTGCTTGGCAAAGAGGAAGACTATCACTATTTTCTCGGCAGAGTGCAAAGCTACAAAAATAATTTCGATGAAAATCTTGGTTTTATGGCGCCAAGAGATGCAAACGGAGATTTTCTTCCCGTAAAAAATGAATATGACACTACAGGCTGTACGGAAAGCAATATCTATCAGCAATCTATGTTCGTGCCGTATGACGTAGAAGGACTTTCCGCACTTTTTGGAAAAGAGCGATTTTTAGCACTTCTGGAAACACTTTTTGAAAAAGCGGATTTTGGTGCGCTTTGGAATGAAAATTACAATCATTCCAATGAGCCGTGCCACAATTTGACGCATTATTTTACGATTCTTGGGGCGCCTTGGCGCACACAATACTGGACAAGACGTGTGCAAAAGGAAGCGTATCGTCTTGGTGCTTTTGGCTTTTGCGGCAATGAAGATGTGGGACAGCTTTCGGCGTGGTATGTTCTTTCCGCGCTGGGCTTTGCGCAGGTCTGTATGGGTGACGAGCGTTATTATCTGAATACGCCGCTTTTCCGATCGGCAACAATTCGACTTGACAGAAACTATCACGCGTGCGATATTTCGGATCACTTTTCCATCGAATGTGATAAAGATCCGCTCTGCTATCCCTATATCGAGAAAATATTCCTAAACGGAAAACAGATCGACCGTGATTATCTCACCTATCAGGAGATCACAAGCGGTGGTGTTTTACAGATCTTTTTGAAAGCATAAAAATAAAAAAGCTGAACCTAATAAGGTTCAGCTTTTTCTTATACGATCTCAAATAAGCATGAGGTTGATGTGATCAAAGCAGGCAGATCATTTTTCTGCAGCTTCCAGGAGAACCTCCTGACAGAAAGAGGGGATTCTGCCTAATCCATCGGGACCGACGTTCAAAAGATAGTTGATACCGAGATCGTTGAGCTTTTTTCTTCTTGCAATGACTTTTTCCGCGGTGATCCACTTCTGATCATAATATTTGAAAGACCAAGAGCTATTCATAGTGCCTGCTGTTTCATAAAGACCGTAAGGAGAATATTTGAAGCCGGAAATACTATTCATATCTGTTTCGTCGAACTTGATGTCTTTCGGCAATTCTTGCGGATATTCGTTGTCACCCAAAGAAACGTAGTCATAAGCACCGTTGCCAATGCGTGAATTGATCAGGCAATTCGGCTGAATGGTTTTGACAAGGTTATTCAGCTCTAAGCTTTGTTCTTTGGTGATGGTGTGAGGAACGTCAAACCAGATCAAGCAAAGATCGCCATAATTTTTTAACAGCTCTTCTACTTGTGGCTTGATTTTTTCTTTGAAGCAGATGGAAAAATCCTTTTTCTCTCTGTTCGGGAAATCCCAGCTGTTATCCCAAGAAACACCGGCACAATCTTCAAAATGATCATAACCGCCGCCGTGTTCATGATGCCAATCAAGCTCCTGGGAATAATAAAGTCCGAATTTCAGACCGTATTTATAACAAGCTTCCGCAAGCTCTCCCACGACATCGCGGCCGAATGCCGTCGCATCGACCACGTTGAATTTATCCACCTTGGAATGATACATGGCAAAGCCGTCGTGATGCTTGGACGTGAATACAAAATATTTCATGCCGCTATCTCTTGCGAGTTTAATCCATTCATCTGCGTTAAAATAGATCGGGTTAAAGCTTTTGGCCAAAAGCTCATATTCTTGATTCGGGATCGCGGCACTGCTTTGTATCCATTCCGCATAGGTTTTGGTACGTTTGCCGCGATATTCACCTGCGAGCAAGGAATAAAGCCCCCAATGTGCCATCATGCCGTATTTTGCTTCCTTAAACCATTGGATATTATCCATAGCGTGCTCCTTTTTCAGCGGTTATTTTTTCACTCTGACGTTCATGTGCATAACATTCACTCGTTGTCCTTGATAGCTATCGGAATACTGTACCAAAAGGAAATTGCCGTTTTCGTCTGTCAAATTTAAGTTGTTGGAATAGAACGCACTAACTTTTTCTTTGGAAACGAGCATTTCACCCTTGTCCCAATGATGACCGTCAGGAGAGGTATAGAAGACGAAGCCTTTGACACCACCCGCTCTGCCGTGAAGAACGTATACGCCGTCGATAAGTCCCACCTGAGGATTGCGGATACCTTTTTCAAGGTAACAAGGTTCCAAAACAGTCCATGTCTTGCCGCAGTCATAGCTTACGGCATGATCCATTTCGCTTTCGATATTGGAATTATATGCATATGCATGAAGCACATTTTGATCATCAAAAAGGATCGCGCCATAACCTCTGCCAAAAGGTTCGATCGGAACGACACAAAGCTCTTCAAAGCTTTCACCATTGTTTTCACTGACATAAATTCTGTAGACGTGTTCTTCTGTTTCACCTAAAAAGTGTTCATTGCAAAGATGCAGAACATAGATCTTTCCGTCATGATAAAGAGCATCATAACTTCTGCCGCGATAAGGGGAATATTCCTTGGGTTCGCTCCATGTTTTGCCATAGTCTTCGCTGACGATATACGTCGGTGTTGCCCACGGTTCACAGCAATATTTATGTGTTGCATCATTTCTCAAACAAAAAGCAACGATCTTACCGTCGTCCGTTGTAACCGCTTTTTCAACCGAAATATAATAGATCGCATCTAAAAAGCTGTCAAAAGAATATTGAAGGGTATAGAAATCAGAATAGGTTTTACCGGCGTCTTCGGAGATGCGATATTCTACCCAGCCGCAAGGAACATGTCCGTCGATTCTGAGTGCGGAACAGTTCGAGTTGAAGTCGATAAAGCAACCGGGCTTGAATTCTGTCATCGCGTGTGTCATATGACCGCTTCTTTTTCTTGCCTCATTGTCTACGAATACTGTCGGCTGTTCGAGCTCGACGGTATAACCGTCGCGTTCCAATGTTCTAAAAATCATAAGCGTAACTCCTTTTTGAAAATTCATTCTTGGTAAAAATATCTTATCATATCTGTTAGGTAAATTCAAGATTTTAGAAGAAGTTTTCTATATCGGTTATTTGAAAAAAGAAAAAGATCTGAAATCCAAAGATTTCAGATCTTCATGGCGGAGAAGGTGGGATTTGAACCCACGCGACGCTTTCACGTCCTACGAGATTTCGAGTCACGCCTCTTCGGCCACTTGAGTACTTCT
>JBGVIG010000003.1:0-2605 GCA_045122995.1 Eubacteriales bacterium
GGCAAAAGCGCATTGATCGCAGAGCTGAAAAAAGAGGCTAAAAATGCCGATAAAGTATATTTCGCAACGGACCCTGACCGTGAGGGGGAAGCGATCTCTTGGCATTTGGCAACAGCGCTTGGCATTGATCCCAAGGATGCCAATCGCGTGACGTTCAATGAAATCACGAAAAAAACTGTCCGTGCGGAGATCGAAAATACGCGCGGTATTGATATGAATCTCGTCGACTCTCAGCAGGCGAGAAGAATCCTTGACCGCATCGTGGGTTATAAGATCAGCCCTTATCTTTGGAAAACGGTGAAAAGCGGTCTTTCTGCAGGCCGTGTGCAGTCTGTTGCGACGCGCATCATCGTGGAAAGAGAAGCAGAGATCGAAAAATTCGTTCCCGAAGAATTCTGGACGATCGAAGCTTTGCTTGGCAATGGCAAAACAAACAAGCTGAAAGCGAAATTTTTTGGCGATGCGAGCGGCAAGATCGAGCTTCATAATGGCGATGACGCACAAAAGATCGTGGACGCATGTCGTGAAAGCGAATTTGTCGTCAAAACCGTGAAACGCTCCAAAAAGAGCAGAAGCCCCGAACCGCCTTTCGAAACGTCTACCTTGCAGCAGGTGGCATCGAAGCGTTTTGGTTTCCAATCCAAACGCACGATGAAGGTCGCGCAGTCGCTTTATGAAGGCGTTGACCTTGGCGCAGCAAACGGCGGTGTTCACGGTATCATCACTTACATGAGAACCGACTCGCTTCGCATTTCCGATGAAGCGGCAACCGCGGCAGAAAGCTATATCCGCGAGAAATACGGCGCGGAATATTATCCCTCCAAGCGTAAGGTATATAAATCCAAAACAGCGGCACAGGACGCGCATGAAGCGATCCGTCCTGCCAGCATGGCATTCCCGCCTGAAGATATCAAGCCTTTTCTTTCCTCTGATCAATATAAGCTTTATAAGCTCATTTGGGATCGCTTTGTGGCAAGCCAGATGAAAAATGCGGAATATGACGCGGTCGACGTGGAATTTGAATCCGCGGGCTATATTTATAAGCTTGGCGAAAGCGTTTTGATGTTCAAAGGTTATCGTGTGGCATACTCCGATGACGACGAAGCAACGGATAAAACCTCGAAGCTTCGCGGTATTTCCGAAGGCGACGTGTTGCCCCTTGCCGATCTCATTCCCACACAGAATTTCACGGAGCCGCCCGCACACTTTGATGAAGCATCGCTTATCAAATTTATGAAAGAAAAGGGTATTGGTCGCCCCAGCACTTATGCACCGACCATTTCCACCATCATCGACCGTGGCTATATCGAGCGCGACAAAAAGATCTTGCGTGCGACAACGCTCGGCACGGCAACGGTGGATCTGATGAAAAAGAATTTTCCGAAAATCGTTGACTATAAATTCACGGCGAACATGGAAACCGAGCTTGACGAGATCGCCAAAGGTTCTGCGGAGCTGGAGAGCGTACTTACTGATTTTTACGGTGATTTTGCAAAAACGCTTGAACGCGCACAGGCACACATCGGTGAAAACAAAGTGGAGCTTCCCGTTGAAGAATCGGACATCATTTGCGAAAAATGCGGTAAACGCATGATCATCAAATCAGGCAGATTTGGCAAATTCGCGGCTTGCCCCGGATATCCCGAATGTAAGAACACCAAGCCGCTCGATGCTTCCGGCAGCGCGAAAAAGGAAAAAGAGGAGCCGGAAAAGACAGACCTTAAATGTGAGCTTTGCGGCGGCGACGTTGTGATTCGTAAGAGTCGCTACGGTAAATTCTACGCTTGCAGCAATTTCCCCAAGTGCAAATATACCAAACCGATTCGCGAGGAGATCGGCGTTTCTTGCCCCAAGTGCGGCGCACCTGTGGTCAAGGGTTTTGGTAAGAATCATGCGGTATTCTTCAGCTGCTCCAGATATCCCGAATGTGATTTTTCCACATGGGATATGCCTACGGAAAAGACCTGCCCCACCTGCGGCGGCAGACTTCTCCTGAAAAAGGGTAAGGGCAACCTTTACTGCATGAATCCCGATTGCTCCTATAAAGAGGACGCGCCCAAAACAGAATCTTAAAAATAAAGGCGACTGCGTGAGCGGTCGCTTTGTTTTTTTGAAAATATTTCGGCTTGCGCGCAATTGTCAAAAATGTATGTAACTTTCAAAACGAAAGAACATTTTGTATGCAAAAAGTATTGAAAAAAAGGAAAAAAGGTTATATAATATATTATATGTATTCTGGTAAGTTATGCCCTTGGGCGATGACATTGTGAAAGGATAGGTCTTTTTATGAAAATTATTATAGACGTAATGGGCGCGGATAAAGAACCGAAAGAATTGATCGCAGGTGCTTTAATGGCGAGAAAAGAGCTTGGAATCGAGCTGCTTTTTGTCGGTGATGAAACGAAGATCCGGGAAGCGCTGACAGAAAACGGTGAATCTCCCGATGCTTTCGGCATCGTTCATGCAGATGATTATATCACGATGGAAGATGCCCCCACGAGCATTTTCCAGACACATAAAGAAAGCTCCATGGCAAAGGCTTTGCAGCTTGCGTATAAGGGTGAGGGTGACGCGGTGGTTTCCGCAGGTAACACCGGTGCGCTCT
>JBGVIG010000004.1:0-2714 GCA_045122995.1 Eubacteriales bacterium
AAAAGGGGTGGAAGATTACCGATCTTGGTGTGACCGATCCGACTGTGGAGGATACCGAGAATATGTTCCACCGTGTGGGTCTGCGCGTCGGTGCACAGATCTCTGAGGGTAACTTTGAGCGTGCTCTGCTGTTCTGCGGCACCGGTATGGGGATTCACATCGCCGCATCGAAGTGTCCGCGTGTCCATGCGGGTGTTGTAGAAAGTGTTCCTGCAGCACTGCGTGCGATCACGGGCAACGGCGTCAATGTGCTTGCCATGGGAGCCTTCTATGTTGCACCGCAGATGGGCTGCGATATTGCCGATGCATATCTGAATGCGGAACTTGGTTCTGGCTATGAATGGTGGCATAACTTTTATGAGTTTCATAAGTTGGCGATGGACGAGTTGGATGCATTTGACTATGAAGCTTACAAGGAAAACGGCTTCAAGATGGAGCATCTTGGTGATTTTCCGTTGAAATTGGAAAAGAAACCGAATAATTGAATTTTGTAACGCTTTCTGATAACAAGAAACCGTTCTGTACCTGTTCGGTACAATCTGATGATTCCGATCAAGAATGTCTTCAACGAATTCTATCCCGCGGACTGTTCCCATAAGGTAAAGCAGGCGTTTGTCTCGAAAGCAAAGAACGGTGAATTCATCGGATCACAGGCTGCATATGGCTTGAAGAAATGTGAATCCGATAAGCATATGCTGGAGTTCGATGAAGAAACCGCGCCAACTGTACGCTGGATGTTTGAAATGGCGGCGTTCCATGGCTATGGCTACAACAAAATCGCCCGTGTGCTGACACAACAGAAAGTCATCACACCAGCCGCTTATCAGGCACAAAAGGCAGGACGGGAATACAGCAAAGACCCGTATGAGTGGAACCTCGTCACAGTCTATCGCATGATGGATAATCAGACCTACCTCGGACATCTCGTCAGCGGCAAACGCAGAAAACTGTCGTACAAGAGCAAGAAAATCGTGCGACAGGATGAAAGCGAGTGGATTGTGGTCAAGAACCAATTTCCCGCACTGATCTCCGAACAGCTTTGGGAAGATGCGCACAAAGCCCTTGGCAGCAGAAAACGCGAAAGTAAATCCGGGACGGAAAATATCTTCGCCGGACTTATCAAGTGTGAGAAATGCGGCTATGCGCTCGGAATCTGCAATGCAAGCGACAGAGATAATTATGCTGACAGTGCTTATGTTGGAAAGAAGCTGCCTCAGCATATCCAAAACGAAGTTTGTGAAAAAGGCTATCGCAATATGCCGCTGACTGCCGAGCAGAAAGAGAATAACCGCCGCAAATCCAAGATTCGTTCTCGTATTGAGCACGTTTTTGGTTTTATGACCATGTCCATGCACGGTCTGACGGTGCGATCCATTGGTTTTCAGCGCGCTGCGTTTAATATTGGGCTGACAAATCTGGTTTACAACCTTTGCCCCTTCGCTTATTTATGCCGAAAGGAGTTTGCCACAGGATAATTATGCCCTTTTGCAGGATATGCCTGCAATTTTGAGGGCTTCCAACCCCAACATATATATGAAATTTGAAGCTGGAATGCGATTCACCGCTCATATTTCATTTTTTTCTGTTGAATCGCAGAAATTAATATGGGGAACTTATTTTTCGAGGTTCCCTGATAACGATTTGGGGTGATAGAAATGAAGAATCAATATAAAATTTCAGTTCCTTTTATGAATGCATCCTGCGATACCGATGCGCACCGTGCGCAGTTTCTCGATATGGTACGGCGGATCGGAGCCGAGCGCATTTTCCTTGTCATGCCCCGTTTTTTAACGGCGTGTCCCGCACGGGAGGAAGCACTTGCGCTTCTTCGGATCAATGCGGCGTATTTCAAAGCGAACGGCGTCGCTGAAGTCGGTACCTGGTTTACCGGCATGGGACACGGCTCGCCTCTGGATCATGAATCCGGAGAGGAATTTCCGAATTTCCGACGGCTGGTGCATTTCGGTGGAAGTACGCTTGAGGACACCTTCTGCTTGTCGGATCGCAGCTACTGTGATGCGGTCGCATCGTATGTTGCCGATATGGGTGCATGCGGCGTGGATCTCGTACAGCTGGACGACGATCTACGGATCGGTCACCGTATTGATGACCTCGGCTGTGTCTGCGATTACCACATGGCGGAATTCGCGCGCAGAACCGGTCGGGAATGGACACGGGAGGCGCTGTATCAGGCGGTCTATTCGGGGGCGCCGAGTGAAACACGCACCGCATGGTTTGCCATGATGCGCGAAATGTTTTATGATTTTGCCAAAATTCTGCGTGAGAAGCTGGATACCGTGTCTCCCGATATTCGTCTCGGTTTCTGCTCCGGTCCGAAGTCATACGACCCCGACTGAACCGATGCGGCAGAGCTTGCGCGTATTTTTGCAGGAAAAACGAGACCGTTTCTGCGCGGTATGGGCGCACCGTATTGGGCGGCGATGCGCAACTGGTATCTGATCGAAGACGTGATTTCCTATCACCGTCTGGAAAGCAGCTGGATGAAACGCTCACCCGATGTGGAATTTTTTGCGGAAGGCGATGTTTATCCGCGTCCGCGCTATCGGGTTCCAGCATGGCTTCTGGAAACCTTTGATACCGCACTTCGTGCCGATGGTTCGCTGCAGGGCATTCTGAAATATGTATTTGACTATGTTCAGTCGCCGTGCTATGAAACAGGGTATCTTGCGCATCACGAACGGAATCTGCCGCTT
>JBGVIG010000005.1:0-2625 GCA_045122995.1 Eubacteriales bacterium
ACGATGGCGGTTATTGCGCATTGCCATGAGCACCTTGCCGGATTCTTCTGCCGCATTTTGCATCTTGGTGACTTCTTCAACGGAAACTGCGTCGGGCTTTTCCGTGAAAACGTTGAGCCCTTTTTTCAGCGCGTCGACCGCGATGATGGAGTGGAGATAGTTTGGTGTGCAGATGTCTACGTAGTCAAGCCCTTCCACGTTCAAAAGATCGTGGTAATCGGTGAACGCGGGGACATCATCAGAGATGTGGAACTGTTTTTTGAAAGCTTCGATCTTCCAAGGAAGAATATCGCAGATCGCAGCGAGTTCCACGTTATCCATTCTTTGATATGCTGTGATGTGGGAACCTTTTGCGATACCGCCAAGACCGATCAGACCAACTTTGTATTTTTTGTTCATTTTTGATACCTCCTGCGGAGAATTTATTTTGTTTTTTGTAAATTCAGTATAGCATATTCCTTATTTTTGTGATATAATATATTTGCTTAAAAATATCAATATTTTGCGATTGTCTTTTGAGGAGATTATGAAAATGAATATACATGAAGAAAAAAGTTTTCAGATTGACGGCATGGAGAGCTTTATCCATTGCATTCGTTTGCAGGTCGATGCGAGTGAAAAGTGGTATCAGCCAAGCTATCATTATCATGAGTATATAGAAATGCTTTATTTTTTGGAGGGGGAAGGCTTTGTTTATATCAATGAAATGAAAAATTCGTTTTCTGCAGGAACATTTATCATCGTGAATTCCAAAAAAGCACATACCTTGTCTTTTAGCAAGCCCTCGAAATATTTCTGTGTGAAATTTATGCCGCACGTTCTTTATGAAAATGAACAATCCTTTGTCGATCTGAAATATGTGATGCCATTCATTTCTGAGGAAAAAAATCAGCACATTTTTTCGCATGATGAGATCTGTAACACCTCGATCGATCTTCTTTTTACGGAGATGATGGACGAATGGGACGCGATGGACGTGGGTTATGATCTTGTGATCCGTGCGAATATTTTGAAGATTTTTTCCGTTATTTTTCGTCTTTGGAAGCGCATGGGAAATGGCGAAGTAATGAATAATTTCAGTCCGGACATTAAAAAAGCGATCCTTTACACGATGGATCATTATCAAACGGTGACGGAGAAGGAAGTAGCAAATCTTTGCGGACTTAGCTATCACTATTTTTCCCATCTTTTTCGGCGTATTGTGGGAGAAAGTTATTCCGATTATTTAACGTCACTGCGCATCAGCGAAGCAGAAAAAATGCTCCTCTCGACAGAGAAGAGCATCACGGATATTGCGGCGGAAACGGGCTTTTCCACCACGAGCTATTTTATTTCCAAATTTCGAATGGCAAAAGGGGTTACGCCGGCGAAGTTTCGCAAAAATACGCTGGGGCGTTGAGGCGCTGCCTCAAACACCGCACGAGGCTCTGCCTCGTGGCTCCGCCAAGAGGGTTTCCCCCTTGGAACCCAAATGGGGTGACTTGAGGTCATATGCGTTTGGGATTCCTAAGGGATAAGTCCCTTAGGCGGGTTGCAAGGGCGGAACCCTTGCGTTCCTGTGTTCAGAGAATGAAGCCCCCGTCGACGGAGAGGGTGTGTCCCGTGACGAAAGACGCATTGTCGCTTGCGAGAAAGACGATGGCACGCGCGATCTCTTCGGGTGTACCGATGTGGGAGAGTGGGGTTCTTTCTGCCAGAGCGCTCATGGTTTCTTCGTCATAGCAGGCGTTCATATCGGTATCGACGACGCCCGGTGCGACACAATTGACACGAATATGAGAGGGCGCAAGCTCTTTGGCGAGTGCTTTGGTGAAGCCGATGACCGCCGCCTTCGACGCGGAATAAGCGACTTCTCCCGACGCGCCTGCGATGCCCCACATGGAGGATACGGTCACGATGCTGCCACCGCCTGCCGCGATCATTTCACGTGCGGCGGCTTGAGAAAGGAAGAACGTGCCTTTCATGTTGATATCAAAAACGGAATCGTATTCTTCTTCTGTAGTGGAGGTGAAAAGGGAGGGCAGGGCGATACCTGCGCAAGTGACGAGCGCATCAATTTTGCCGAAGGTCATCATCGCTTTGGCGATGGTGCGGCGACAGTCTGAAAGGCTGGCGGTATCCATTTGAAAAGAAACGGCGCGTACGCCGTATTTTTTTGCCTCTTCGCAAACAGCAAGCGCGGCATCTTCCCGACTTCTGTAGCAAACGAGGATATCATAACCGGCTTTGGCAAATTCGATGGCACAAGCTTTGCCGATGCCACGGGAAGCGCCCGTGATAATTACACTTTTTTTGGTCATAATAGGCATATTGCCACAGAAACTCCCTTACGGGAATCTCTGCGGCAACCTTTCGTTTTTTTGGGATTCAATTAGAACATTTCAACGTACTGTTCGCGTTTTGCACCAACGGATACGTATTTGATGCGGCAATCGCACATCTTTTCAAGATATTCAACGTAACGGATTGCAGCTTCGGGAAGCTCTTCTTTGGTGCGGCAACCGGAAATATCGCAGTTCCAACCGTCAACGTATTCGATCACGGGCTTTGCTTCTGCGAGTTTTACACGGTCTGTGGTGAAAACAGAGGTCTGCTTGCCGTCAACTTCATAAGCCACGCAAACAG
>JBGVIG010000006.1:0-1747 GCA_045122995.1 Eubacteriales bacterium
CCGCGTCCCAACAGCTATGGCCGACACCGCTAAGATAAGTGGCGGTGATCTTCGTGCCGCCCGCTGCTTTGATCGCTGCTTCCATATCACTGGTGCCGCTGGGAGGAACGGTGGTATCCGATGTACCATGGAATGCCCAGATCGCGACATTCACAAGCTTAGAAGCTTCCGTGGGAATGCCTGCGCCGCAGAGAGGAATTGCTGCTGCAATTACATCAGATTTACGAGTGATAAGCTCCCAAGTGCCGTAGCCACCCATGGAAATACCGCCTGCGTAGACGCGTTTGGTATCGACTTTACCGCTTGCGAGATAGCTGTCAAGAAGAGCCATTGCTGCGCGCATAGAGAGTGTGGGCGTTTCGGGAAGTGCGGCACGGGAACCTTGATTCCAGGTGTGTGCGCTGGAGTCAAACCATTCACGGTTGCCGCCGTCATCACAAAGTGCCTGCGGTGCAACGATGATAACGCTGTCTTTTGCGATCAGGTCATTGATCAGTTTATTTTCGCCGCCGTTTACACGGAGGTTCTGGGTATTGTCAATGCCGGTTTCGCCATGACCGTGAAGGAAGAAAAGGATCGGATAGGTCTTATCGCTTGCCGCATCGTAATCGGAAGGATAGTATACACGGTAGGGAAGATCCATCGTTTCACCGGTAACGCTGTCTTCAAAATTGTAAATTTCACGGCCCATTGCGTCAACGGTCTTGTAACCGCTCAAGATCACAGCTTCGTTAACGGCATAATTATAAAGTTTCACATCGTCGATCGAGCATTTTACATTAGCGGAATTCACTTGAATTGCGCCGTTGCCGTTCAAATCATGAGAAATAGATGTAACGGTTTGATTATAGGGCTTCGTTGAACCCTGAATGACGCCGTCAAGGTAGAAAAGAAGTGTCATGCTTTCAGGGTTCTGAATCATGACTGCATGATGCCATTCGGTGTCGATCGCTGCATCAGCATAGTATTTCAAATTGCCTACGTTCATGATCAAACGATTTTGCTCATCAAGAGAGAAGCCGTAGCTGGCATTTCCTGCGACTTTTTGAATGATCGTGCCTGCGGCAGAGCCTTCACCGCGTTTGAAGCGGATAGAAAGGGTAAAGCCTTCGCTTGCATAGAAACCGTTGGGTTCTGCATCGTCATAAGTAAGGATCGCGCCTTCGCCGAGTACGCCGTCAGGCCGATCTGCAAAATCGAGATCAAGAAGAAGTTTGTCTTCTTCGACTTTGTAATCTTGAATGACGGATGCTTCCAAAGCACAGTTATAGATCATAAGATCATCGAATTTACCAAGATATTGACGCTGTTTTTCGTTCATGGCACCGATGAAAAGGTCGGTGGCAGTAGTCACGTCCGAAGGTGCTGTGATAAAATCACCGCGAATGCCGTCAACGTATGTAACGACTGTGCCTTGGTCTGCGTCCTGAACGGCAACGAAATGATGCCATTGGTTCAATGTGACATCTTGAGAAGCGTTGAGATTGATGCCGCCGCGAACGGGAGTCGAGCTGACGGTGAAATTGATGCCTTTGTTTTTGCCCGAGTTGCCGAGCATAACGGCGTAGCAATCGGTGGAATCGGAGGTAAGACCTTTATTGATCACGCAAGGCCATCTGGAGAAAGAGGTGTTTTCATCATAGCAATACCAGAAGGAGATCGTGAAGCTATCGGTCGATTTAAAATTCAAAGCATCATCATTTTTAACAACAAAATGATTGCCATTTTTGGTGAAATGAGCGGCATT
>JBGVIG010000007.1:0-5828 GCA_045122995.1 Eubacteriales bacterium
TTATAACCCATCGTATACCAGATCGGAAGCTTCGAGCGCAAAAACGCCGACTTCACCGTGCGGTTGAGATCCAGATGAGAAATGAATTTGAGACTTCCCGTTTTGGAAAATTTCACACGGATCTTTATTTTTTCAGACTGGGACAGCATGAGCGTTCACCTCCAAGACAGTTTGCACCGCAAGCATTGCACGCTTCACGGCAATTTTTCGTTGTGGTTTCCCCGTGAGCGCGATGGCGTTCGCGGAGCAAGAATTCTTTTGTGACACCGACGTCGATGTTATCCCAAGGCAGAAGCTCATCTTCCCCAAATTCACGGTTTGCATAGAATGCAGGATCAATGCCTGCTGCTTCAAATGCCTTGAGCCATTCTTCATAATGGAAATGCTCGTCCCAACCATCAAAGCGAAGTCCGAGCTTATGTGCTTCCGCAAGCGCTTGATTGAGCTTACGGTCACCTCTGGCAAAAACAGCTTCAATGCGGCTGACTTTGGCATCGTGGTAATTATATTTGATCTTTCGATCCGTGATCTTTTCGTCAAGATATCTCTGTTTTTCAAGAAGGGTTTCCATATCACACTGCGGCTCCCACTGAAATGCCGTAAAGGGTTTCGGGATAAAGCAAGCAGTGGAAAGTGTCACACCCGGTGCTTTTTTCGGTCTGCTGGGCGTTTGATAAAATTCCTGGATCACACTTTCCGCAAGATCTTTGATACCGTCAAGGTCTTCATTGGTTTCGGTGGGCAGGCCCTGCATGAAATAAAGCTTGACCTGTGTTTTACCGCCTTCAAATGCCACGCGGCAAGCGCGGAGAAGGTCTTCTTTTTTCACGTTTTTATTGATAACGTCACGAAGGCGCTGTGTACCTGCTTCCGGCGCAAAGGTGAGCGAACCTGTGCGAACAGTAGAAATTTTATCCATGAGCTCCTTGGTAAAGCTATCCACGCGCAAAGAAGGAAGCGAAAGCGAGATTTTTCTTTCGTCTGTCCACTTGAGAAGCTCATCGGTCAGCTTATCAATGCAAGTATAGTCACTGATGCTGAGAGAAGAAAGTGTCATTTCATCATAACCTGTCGCATCGGAAAGAACTTTTGCTTGTTCTGTAAGCACTTCCACAGATTTTTCACGAACGGGACGCCAAACCACGCCTGCCTGACAGAAACGACAGCCACGGATACAACCGCGATATACTTCGAGTGTGATCTTATCCTGCACGGTCTGGATAAAAGGCATAACAAGCTTTGTGGGGAACGGAGATTTGTCGAGATCTTTGATGATTCTCTTGCGGATCACCGTAGGAATATCATCATAAAGAGGAGTTACCTTTGCCAAAGTGCCATCTTCATTGTAAGAAGGCTCATAAAGTGAAGGAACGTAAACACCCTCGATCTTTGCGGCATCGTGGAGATATTCCGCTTTTCGGAAGCCGCGTTTTTTATGTTCTTTATAAAGCGTGACAAGCTCATCAATCACTTCTTCGCCTTCACCGATCATGCAAAGATCAAAATAATCTGCGATCGGTTCCGCATTATAAGTACAAGGACCACCTGCCATAATGATCGGATACGATTCATCACGATCTTTAGAGAGCAACGGAATGCCCGCAAGGTCCAGCATATTAAGTACGTTTGTATAGCAAAGCTCATACTGAATGGAAAAGCCGAGAATATCAAATTCACGAAGCGGATCACCGCTTTCATGCGCCCAAAGAGGAATATTTTCCTCACGCATACAAGCTTCCATATCAACCCACGGTGCATATGCACGTTCTGCCCAAGTATCTTCTCTGGAATTGAGCACATGATAAAGGATACGAACGCCAAGATTGGACATGCCAATCTCATAGGTATCAGGGAAACAGAAAGCAAAACGCACGTCGACAGCGTTTTTATCTTTTACGGTCTGTCCCCATTCGCCGCCTGTGTAACGGGCAGGCTTTTCGACTTTTTTCAAGATTCTTTCCGGAATTTTCAAAATATACCTCCGATTTGTTTTTATTTATATATGATAATGTTTTTTCATTATTTATGCCTATGCTCTTTTTAAGAGAAGCAACAACCTTGCAGGTTGACCGCTTTTTTGAAAGTTGATAGAAAGTGCTCGACGGCAAGAGATGGCTCGAACGAATAAATTCGTTCGCCCTGCGCGCTGGTAGCTCCGGTCGCCCCTCTTGTCTTCGTCGGATTTCATAGAATGCAAATTTTTTATCATTAACACGCTATTTATTTGGCAAGTATTTTCACGATTTCGACGCAGAAAAATCAAATTTAAGATGCCAAAAAACACGTTTCTTTTGCGTTTTCTTTTCGCAAAGAAAAGGAACTAAATCCTGCAGATCGCGCGCATTTTGCAATATTCGCACGGCTTTTTTCCACCGACGGAAAGCGGTTTTGCAGAAGCTTCCCCCGCACCAAGCTCATGGGCATAGCGAAGCACCGTTTCGGTCACTTCCTTTTTCATCTGCAAAAACGCATCGAGTCCCAAAAGATTTTGCTTTCCCTTTTCCAGATCGCGCTTTTTCACGGGGATCCATTCCCCTTCCAAAGCAGGATCCATGGCACGCAAGATCTCTTCCTCGTGCAGAAAAATACCGCTTCGCTTCACGCCGACGTCCCCTTCGCTTTCCGTTTCACCGATGCGAAGGTCAACGGCAGGCGGCTTGATGCCTGCATACAAAACACCAGCAGGGACAATCTCTTTGCCGTAATGCTTTTCTCCGTTTTCCCAAAGAGAAAAAAGATAAAGAAGCATCTGCATATCGAGCCCCAATTTGATATTTTGCAGATCAAAAGTCTTCTCCCCGGTTTTATAGTCGATGACACGCAAATAAAGCTTGCCGTCACCACCCTCATAGGCGTCCACGCGATCGATCTTACCGCGCAGATCAACGCTGACGCCATCGCCAATGAGCTTCATCGGTGCAACAGCATCACCGCCATGTCCGATCGTCAGCTCAAAATCACAAGGACGAAATTTGCTGACATCAAATTCTTTTTTGATCTGCCGCGCAAATACGACAGCACTTCTTCGCAGATAATCAAAAAGGTGACGCAAGCGATTTGGCACTTGCTCCTCTTGAACACGGAAAACAGAAAGGATATAATTTTTCGCGATATCGGAAACTGCGGCTTCAATATCGTCCTCAGCACCGCTTGCAAGCCATGCCACCGTTTTTTCCAGAACGCCGTGCATAAAGTTACCGATATCCAAGGCACCAAAATGCGTGGGCATCTGATCGCGAAGACCGAGTTCATATTCACAAAAATACGAAAACCTGCATTTGATGTATTTTTCAAGGCGAGAATAACTAGTCCTTAGATCTGTGCCGAAAAGTTCTTTTGCGGCGTCCGGTGAAAGCTTCGTTTCGTTCGCAGAGATCGGCGTTTGCATATATCGCATCTTTTCCGCGTATTCCGCATCGCTCCCATAATACTCGCGCAAAGCTTTGCCAAGATTGCCTCCCACGGAAAGCGCATATTCAAACGAAGCTTTTTTGCTTTCCAAAAGATCGACCGTATCCATCAGTTCAAATTCCGATATGGTAAGCGCAGGGAAAAGCGACCGTATCCGTTTGACACCGACAGACGGCTTCTGTTCTGCGCCCGACATGCTGTAATGCGCGAAGCTGACGTATAATTTTTCACAAGGGAGCGTGACCGCACGGTAAAAATAAGAAAGCTCCTCGGAAACACGTCTTGTCAAGCGGTCTGTAAATTCCACCCCGATCTCTTCCAGCTTGCCTTTTTCATATTCGGAAAAAAGTCCGTCTTCGCTAACTTTCTGTGGGAAAACGCCTTCCACAGCACCGAGAACATACACAAAACGATAATTACCCGGCATGGTATGTGCCGCAGAAGAAATGGTCACCTCGTCAACAGAGGTCGGAATCTTGCCGATATCCGTTTCCATGAGGATCATGGAAAGCATCTGCGAAAATTCCAAGAGATTCGCTTCCGTATCTCCCGAGGACACCACAAGCTGATCGAGTGCATCGCAAAAAGCATTCCAAAGCTGGATCGTTTCTGCCGCAAGTGCAAGCTCTCCGCGTGCTTTGGCATCTTCCGCATCTGAGAGAAGCTTTTCAGGCACACCAAGCGAAGAAAGAAAATCAAAGATCAGCGTTGCTCGCTCACGCACGGTTTTCGCACCGCGCATGGCGGCGGAGAAATTTTTAAGTGGTGTGATGACACGCACACGCACATCAGCAAGAAGAGAAAGTATCGCCTCATCTTCCGGGCGCATCTCAGCACCATATCCGCGCGGATTCATATACCAAGGCTCATCTTCCGTGAAAAGCTTGCCTCGCAGATTCCATTTAATAATGTAATTTTCAAAAATACCCGTTTCATCGGGGGTGATATCAGCATACCCCGCTTTGATATAAGAGATCACGTCTGCACCGCGGAATCCGCGCTCGCAAACGGAAAGCGAGGAAAAAATCATTTTCACAAGCGGTTTTTCCGCAATATCCTTTCTGGACGAAAGAAAATACGGAATATCATACTTGCGAAAAACGGCGTCAAGAACGCCTTCATAAACACTCGTATCGCGCACAATGACTGCCATTTCACGAAATCTTGCACCTGCGCGAATCTTTCTCAAAATGTCGACCGCTGCAGCTTCCGCTTCGGCAAAAATATTGGCGGCACGCAGAAGCGTGATGTCACTTGGTTTTTCGCGCCATTCGGCACGCACAGTGCTGCCCCCTGCGATCTCCGTGGAAAGAAACGCCAGTTCTTCACTGTGATAGCGGCGCGGTGTGCGCAAAAAGATCTCACCCGAAGATTCCACACCCGCTCTTGCCGAGGTTTTACGAAGACGACGCTCCGTATCGAGAAGCGCTTGCACCGAAGCGTCTTTTTTATCCTCGGGAAGATACGATAGTGTGATGAAAACATTTTTCGCGCCACGCATGATATGATATAAAATATCATACTGCTGTGATGAAAAAGAATCAAACGAATCAATATAGACCGTGCTGCCTGCAAAAAAATCATGCTCACGCAGAAGCTTCTCTGCCCTTGTGAGAATCCCGTCGGGATCCTCAAAGCGTTCACGCACTTCTGCATCAAACGAAGCAAAAATCAAAGACAGATCGGACGTTTTACTGCCAAGCGGCGAGGTATAGCCAAGCGTCTGTGCCGCCGCATCGAGATCCGCAGGAGAGATCTTATCCTGATACAAAACACTTCTTGCCGCCGTAAGCTTTTCATAAAGACCAAAGCCGCCACCGCCACCATATTCCTTCAGCATGGGAGAAAGCGATTTCATCACGTTGCGCATGATGAGCTTTTTCGCGCCCTTGCCGATATAATCGACACAAAGCCCGCCGTATTGACGAAAAATATAATTGCAAAGGCGACCAAACGTAATGACGTCGATCTGTCCTGCACCGTGAAGTTCTGCCGCTCTGCTTTCGGCGGAAACCGCTTCTCTATCGGGAACGAGCAGGTAAACATGTCCTGCATCTGCGCTTTTTTCCATCTCCGAAAAAACGAAGTCGCTCTTTCCCGAGCCCGTTCTACCATAGATAAACCCCAGCATATAATCTCTCCTTTCCTATATTATATATATCTTAATGAATGATAATCAATCGCGATATGTCGAATAACAAAAGGTGCTTGCGTAGTGAAAAATAATACCCAATGGGAATCTGATAAAAATTCTCGTTTTCTTTTTGTAAGCGGAGAAAACTGCCGTCCCAAACGGAACGGGAAACCGCAAAAACGATCCCTTTTTCAGATAAAACATTCGCCATCTGAAAAATATAATCGTTTTTTTCGTATTTTTTGGGCAAAAAAAGGATATAAACTTTTTGCTTTTGCACGAT
>JBGVIG010000008.1:0-2646 GCA_045122995.1 Eubacteriales bacterium
CGTGCAATCTCTGCCGAAGCCTGCTTATTATGCGTATTGCTTTTTGAGTCGTCTTGGTGAAAAAGAGCTTTTGTGTGATGACGAGGACGCTTATGTTTGCCGCTCAGAAAAGGGTGTGCAGATGCTTTTCTGGAATGTGCAGAAACCCGATCTTGCCGATATGGGCGACCGAAAATATTTCGGCAGAAAGCTTCCTGCCGAAGTGCTTGACGATGCGCAGATCGCTCTTGGCGGTCTTGTCGCAGGAAAAGAATATACGATTCTTTGTGAAACGGTGGGCGAGGGCAAAGGCGACGTTTTTACGGCGTTTCTCAATAGCGGAAACGATGCGCTTTCCACTCGTGAAAAAACGGCAGCGCTTGCCGAGATGGCAAAGCCCGAAAAGCGAGAATTTCGCATGGCTGCAGATGAGAACGGCGTGCTTCGTTTCTCTCTTGCGCAAAAAGAAAATCAAGTGGATCTTGTTGAAATTTTCATGTGAAATTAAAAAACTCGTATGCAAACGCATACGAGTTTTTTGTTGGCTATATGAGAAAATCAGTTCGCTTTTGAGCCGAAGGTGTTGCTCATATCGGCAGCGATCGTTTCTTTAACATTGGTTTTGCGCTTAGAGGTTGCCACACGCTTCATCAGCTCCGTGTAGAATGCTTCATGGTCAAGCTCTGCAAGGGTGATTGTCTTATCCTGCCATGCGGAAAGATGCATCGCATTGGAGATCGTAAGACCGTTGATGCCTTCGATGCCTTCGGCAACGAGCGGGGTGCCGTGCAGGATCGCACTTGCGAACGCATTCATGACGCCTTTGTGCTGCGGATTTTCGCCATCGGTTTCAACAATGGTCTTTTCGAATTTCATCGCACCGAAGGGGCTTTCATTGGTGGCGGAAAATTCAGGTTCGCTGATCTCGGAACGCCACATGGTGAGCGTGTTTCCTTCTGCGATGAGCTTACCTTTTTCGAGTGTGATCTCAAAGCGGTTCGTGCCGGGGGCATCCCCCGTGGTGGTGACGAAAACACCTGTTGCGCCATTTTCATATTCCACATAAGCGGTCACATCGTCTTCCACTTCGATGTCATGCCATTTACCGAAATGCAGATGTGCTCTGACAGTTTTGGGCATACCGCAGATCCACTGCCAAAGGTCAAGGTTGTGGGGACACTGATTGAGCAGGACGCCGCCGCCCTCACCGCTCCATGTCGCACGCCAATCGCCGGAATCGTAATATGCCTTGGGGCGATACCAGTCGGTGATGATCCAGTTGGTGCGCTTGATGGCGCCCATGTCACCGCTTTTGACGATTTCGCGCATTTTACGATAGATGCAGTTGGTGCGCTGGTTCATCATGATGCCGAATATCACATTGTGTTTTTTTGCATATTCGTTCATTTCCAGCACTTGTTTCGTGTAAACGCCGGCAGGCTTTTCAATGAGAACGTGAAGTCCCATCTCCATTGCCATCATGGCATATTTGGGGTGATCATAATGCGGAACGGAAACGAGGATCGCATCACAAAGACCGCTTTCCATCATTTCCTTGGCATCGGTAAACGTAGGCAGATCGTCACCTGCGATCTCTTTCGCCCATGCAAGACGAGCAGGGTTCAGATCGCAGACTGCTGCGAGTGTAATTTCAGGACAATCGCCGTTTACGATGAGTTTGGTGTGGCTGCCGCCGATATTGCCGACGCCGAGAATACCGAGTTTGATTTTCTTTTCCATAATCGTTCTCCTTTTTATGCTAAACCGAGAGATCTCAAGTAATCATAGCTTTTTTTGAGGCATACGAAGGGATCTTCTTCATAACAATCGTCCTGTTCCACGAGCAGATAGGTTGCGTCCGCTTTATCACAAACTTTGATGATCTTTTCAAAATTCATGTTTCCGTGACCGACGGGTGCCATGCGATTGCCGTTTTTCATGGTGGCTGTCATGTCCTTGAGGTGTACACATTCGAGTCTTCCTGTGAGCTTTTCGATCCAATCGCAAATGTCGGCACCTGCAAACTGAATCCAATACGTATCCATCGTGATGCCCAAAAGATCAGAAGGGAATTCTTCCAAGATCTTATCCATAAAAAGCTTGCCGTCCATGCTTCTTGTGAATTCAAAAGCGTGGTTATGATAAAAAAGCTTATGTCCTGCGGCTTTGATCTTTTCTGCGGCAGGCTTAAAATCTGCGACAAATTGTTCATAGATCTCATCATTGATCTTGCCAAAGCCGGGCATTGCGCCAAGCCCGATGTTTTTGCAGGCAAAAATATCGTGATCACGGCAGACTTTTTCTGTGTTGCCGATGATTTCGGCAGGTTTGGTGTGGGTGAGCACACAGGAAAGCCCGTTTTCTTGGAGATTTTCTTTGAGCCACTCTGCTTCAAAATCACAGGTTGCGGAAACCTGCACGGTGGTGTAGCCGATGTCGGCAACTTTTTTGAGCGTTTCCGCGAAATCGTTAAGATTTTTTGTGAAATCGCGAACGGTATAAAGTTGAGCACCGATGATCATAAAAACACTTCCTTATCCCATTATTTTTCGAAGGGCGGTTACTGCCGCGTCGAAAGCTTCATCGTTATTTTTATAAGCGGAAATACCGAGTTTGATAGATTTTCCGTTTTCAAGAGCACTAAGTCCTGTAAAGTCAAAAAGATGT
>JBGVIG010000009.1:0-1626 GCA_045122995.1 Eubacteriales bacterium
ACTTCACCGCCACGAATATAGGTGATCACCGCAAGATATTTTTCTGCCACCTCTGCCATTGAAGAATCCGCATAGAGCGTCTTTTCCGTGTGAGCGATCGCCGCATGAAAATGCGCACCGGCAGTGGCAAGATAACCAGCATGGAACTTCGCAATACCAAGCGCCAAACGGCATTTGGCAAAAAGAAGCTCCGTTTCATCGTCGGATACGCCGAGATTTTCCAGTTTCGTCAGACATTTGGAATATTCACCTGCGGCAAAAAGCTTTTTGATCTTTGGCATCACAGCGATTTTTCGGAACGCATCAAGATCATGGCTTTCAGAAAAGAAATATTCCGTCGGCACACCGAGCTTTTTTGCAATATCTTGTATTGTGGAAACCGAAGGCTTTGCCACACCGTTTTCGATCTGGCTGAGCATATTGCGCGTTACGGTGTCGCCGGCAAGCTCTGCTTGCGTCATCTTTTTTTCCAGACGCAATTCTTTGATTTTTTGTCCCATTAAACGTTCTTTTTCGATAGGACACACCGACCTTTCATAGTAAAATGGATTTACAACAAAAAATATTTTACCGCAAACTCCCGGTTTTGTCAACCGCCTTTTCCCACCATTTCAAAAACTCCCCGTAAAAAATACTTACAATTTATTTTTTCGCTCGTATGAAAAAGAAAAGTCCGCGGCAAGTCCTTTTTTTCATGAAAATCCGCGTTTTTCTTCATGATTCATAAAGACGACGCGGCAGGACGTATGGACAAAGCAAGCAAATGGGCATATATTAAAAACAGACGAGCCAACCGTCAAAAATGAATCTCAAAAGGAGTGTTTGATTCCGTGCAATATTCCGGAAAATATTCACGCCGCAATCTCGAAAGCAATCGAAATATGCGGCGTATGCCTTATATGGGAATGGGCAGATGCAACGTTTGCGGCACATCTGACACCGATAACAATACCTGTGACACCTGCAATAATGCCACGTCCTATTCCATGCGTGCGATGAGAAATCGTCACGACATGACGAAAGACAATTGCGATCTTTGTGATATTGTAAACCTTGACCACGGTAATTGCGCGAACACCGCGCGCTGTGAACGTCATGAAAATAACGATTCTTGCAAACACAAAAAAACCGATTGGTGCGATCAGCATTTCAGTCTTGCCATGGGATACGTATATCCGCAGGAATTTTACGATTTGAATGAAAGCGAAGAGGCGCTTTGCCGCGGTACGCTTTTCAAACAGCTCGATATGCCGTTTTACGGTCCGAGAAAAAGAAACTGATCTCCCGCAAAAAGCGGATTTTACTCCCCAAAGAAAGGTGATTTCATGACAACTGAAAAAGACCGCCTGCTTCGGCGCATTCAAGCAGAAGATTTCGTGCTTTACGAAACCGTCCTCTATCTGGACGGTCACCCCAAAAACAGAAAAGCGCTTGCCTACTATGAAAAACACCGCGATATGGCCAAAGCGCTCCGTGAAGAATATGAATGTAAATACGGCCCTTTGACCATCAAAGGCAACCAAAACACCGACGAATGGCAATGGGTATGCAGACCTTGGCCGTGGGAAAAGGAGGCTAACTGATTATGTGGGCATACGAGAAAAAACTGCAATACCCAGTTAAGAT
>JBGVIG010000010.1:0-2539 GCA_045122995.1 Eubacteriales bacterium
CACTCTTGTGGCGCACATAGTCGTAACGCTCACCGAAATCGTTCGTTTTTGTGATGATCTTCGTTTCGTTCATGCGTTCTCCTTTCCCGAAAGGAAATAATAGGTGTGCAAGTGAATGTCGCTTGCCATCTTTGCGATCTCCTCTTTCGTCACAGCGCGAATCTGCGCTCGTTTTTCTTCGGGGCTGAGAACTCTACCGTTCATGATGCCCGAAAAATGCCAGTTCACAAGCGCACCGGCACTATCCGCAATGCGGTTAACGGAATCGAGAAGCGCAAGCTTGGCATCGAGAAGCTCACCGTCGGAAATATTGCCTTTTCGCATTTCGTCAAGCTGGACGAGAATTTCGTCCGCCGTTTTCTTTTCATTTGTAGCTTCGATGCCTGCGCTCACAAGCAGATATCCTTTTTGACCGTTTTCAGAAGAACCGCAATAATAGCAAAGGCTTTTCTTTTCGCGCACATTGCAGAAGAGCTTGCTCGTCGCGCCGCCGCCGAAGATCATGTTCAGCACCTGCATCACGTGATAATTTTCATCGCGCACAGTCACGGGAGAAACAAACCCCATCATCAGTTTACCCTGTGTGATGTTTTGTCTTTCAAAAACACGCTTCACTTCGTCGCGTTTTTGCAGTGTCGCCGTAACAATTTCACGCGCAGGTTTGCGTTCGATCCTCGAAAAACGTGCGCGAAGGCGTGCTTCCAACGCGGAAAAATCAAATTCGCCCACAACAAAAATTTCAATTCTTGCCGTTTTCAGCATGACTGTATACGCCTCATAAAGTCCTTCGGGAGTGACCGCGGAAACACTTTCCTCCGTGCCAAGTTCAGAGATGCCGTATGCATCACCCTCGTAGTCAAACATTTCCTCCACCACACGCTGGCGCGCATAGCGATATTTATCATTGACGCGGGAGAGAATATCGTCGATCAGTTTTTCTTTTTCACTTTCCACATAATCAAGACAGAAAACACCGTTTTCCAATACAGGGTCAAAAAGCTGCGCAAGCATCAGCGCTGTTGCGCCAGCTTCGATATCCATATCGTCCAGCGCGTATTTGTTGTTCAGCACACGCATGCGGAATTCCAACACTTGGCTGTCGCCACGCTTGAATACGCTGTCGGCGAATTCTGTTTCGTAAAGCGACTCCTCTTCACGGCGGATACTGCCGATGTCAGGCAGTCCCACACAGCCTCTGCGCAAAACGGGAAAGATCAGCGAATTATCAGCCACTGTTTTTGCGGAAAGCGGCAGGATAAACCGCATGGAGATCACACCGGATTTGAATTTATGTTCTTCTATGGTATTCAAAAAAATGCCTTTTGCGATTTCTTTTCGTGCAAATGCCATGAGATTTCCTTTCATTTTGCTTATAATAATAAAAGATATATTTATTATTATACCATTATTTCTAAAGATTTCAACGAAAAAGATGTAAATAATTCGGCAAAAAAACAATTTTTTTCGTGCTATTTGTCATCTTGCGCAAATTCTCATTCTTTAGTAATATTTGGTGCAGATTGCCATTTACAAAAGCTGTTTAATATGCTATAATGATAATAACATATCGAAAGGAGGACTCGAATATGGATTCTTATATGCCGTTTATCTGGCTCGCCGTAGTCATTTTATCGGTGGTGGTGGAAGCATCGACCTTCACGCTCGTTTCCGTCTGGTTCATTCCCTCAGCGCTCATTTCCATGATCCTCGCGTTTTGTTCCGTCGATCTTTGGATTCAGCTCGTCGTATTCGCCGCCGTTTCCGTTCTTGTCATCATTTTCATGAAGCCCATCTTTAAGAACATATTCGGCGTCAAACCCATCGCGACCAACGCAGATGCGGTCATCGGTGAAAGAGCCGTTGTGATCGAGCCGATCAACAACCTTAAGGGCAGCGGTCAGGTCAAGGTGAAAGGTCAGGTTTGGACAGCCCGTGCGCATGACAAAGATGCCACATATGAAAAAGATGAAGTGCTGAGCGTCGTTGCTATTGAGGGCGTGAAGCTGATTTGTAAAAAATAATATCACAAAAATCATTTTTTGAAAGAGAGGTAACTCTATGGAATACATCATTATTGCCGCACTCGTTCTTCTCGTCATCGGCGTTGTCATCGCCAACGTCAATATCGTTCCCCAAGCGCGTGCTTACGTTGTGGAACGCCTCGGTGCTTACCATGCAACCTGGCACACAGGTCTTCACATCAAGATTCCCTTCATTGAAAAAGTATCAAAAAAAATCTCCCTGATGGAACAGGTCGCAGACTTCCAGCCGCAGGCTGTTATCACCAAAGATAACGTAAAAATGCAGATCGACACGGTCGTTTTCTATCAGATCACAGACTGCAAGCTTTTCACTTACGGTGTGGAAAATCCCATCGCAGCGATCGAAAACCTCACTGCCACCACCCTTCGTAACATCATCGGTGAGCTCGAGCTTGACAGCACGCTCACTTCCCGTGACATCATCAATACCAAAATGCGCGCGATCCTTGACGAAGCAACCGACCCCTGGGGCATCAAGGTTAACCGCGTGGAACTCA
>JBGVIG010000011.1:0-1402 GCA_045122995.1 Eubacteriales bacterium
TAAAAATGACGCTCAAACAGTTTGAGGATTCTATGTCGCGTCTTGGCGTTTCCGCATTCGGTGCGAGAGGCGATGACTTTGATCCGAACTTCCACAATGCGATCATGCAGGTGGAAGACAGCGAGCTTGGCGAAAGCCAGATCGCAGAGGTCCTGCAGAAGGGCTACAAAAAAGGCGATAAAGTGATTCGCTATGCGATGGTAAAAGTCGCAAACTAAAATTCACTTTCAAATATAATAATAAATGTAAATTCTAGCTTTATGGAGGAAATATATTATGGCAAAAATTATTGGTATTGACCTTGGTACAACCAACTCTTGCGTAGCCGTTTACGAAGGCGGCGAACCCGCAGTTATTACAAACCCCGAAGGCTCCAGAACCACACCTTCTGTTGTTGCTTTCTCTAAAGACGGTGAAAGAATGGTTGGCCAGATCGCAAAAAGACAGGCGATCACCAACCCTGAAAGAACTGTTATGAGTATCAAACGTCACATGGGTTCCGACTATAAGGTTGCCATCGGTGACAAAAACTTCACACCTCAGGAAATCTCTGCGATGGTTCTTCAGAAGCTCAAAGCAGATGCTGAAAGCTATCTTGGCACTACAGTTTCTCAAGCAGTTATCACCGTTCCCGCATACTTCTCCGACGCACAGCGTCAGGCAACCAAAGACGCAGGTAAGATCGCAGGCCTTGAAGTTCTTCGTATCATCAACGAACCCACGGCAGCAGCGCTTGCTTACGGCGTTGACAAAGACGGCGTTGACCAGAAAGTTATGATCTTCGACCTTGGCGGCGGCACATTCGACGTATCCATTCTCGAAATTTCCGACGGCGTATTTGAAGTTCTTGCAACCAACGGTAACACCAAACTCGGCGGTGACGACTTCGATAACCGCATCATTGACTGGATCGCACAGACCTTCATGAAAGAAAACGGCGGCATCGATCTCAGAAAAGACAAAATGGCTCACCAAAGACTTAAAGAAGCTGCTGAAAAAGCAAAGATCGAGCTCTCCGGCATGACCAGCGCAAACATCAACCTTCCTTTCATTACCGCAGATATGAGCGGTCCCAAGCATTTCAACGCTGACCTCTCTCGTGCAAAATTCAATGAAATCACCGCTGACCTTGTAGAAGGCTGCATGATTCCTTGCAGACAGGCACTCAAAGATGCAGGTCTTTCTATTTCCGCCATCGATAAAGTTCTTCTCGTTGGTGGTTCCACCAGAATCCCCGCAGTCCAGGAAGCTGTTAAGAGCTTCTGCGGCAAAGATCCTTTCAAGGGCATCAACCCTGACGAATGCGTTGCTCTCGGTGCTGCTTATCAGGGCGGTATCCTCTCCGGTGACGTTGACAAGGAAAATGCTGTTCTTCTTCTTGACGTTACTCCGCTTTCCCTCG
>JBGVIG010000012.1:0-1799 GCA_045122995.1 Eubacteriales bacterium
CTTGCACCTTGTCTTTTTTGCTTATTTTTTCTTTTTCTCGCGAATCGAACCCAAAATATATTTGGGAAGCTTCATCATGCGTCCGAGGCGGCGCGGTTCTTTCAAAAGGCGATAGAACCATTCCAGCTTGGCATCAATGAAAAATTTTGGTGCGCGTTTGACTTTGCCTGCAAAAACATCGAGCGAACCGCCGAGCCCTGCGGCAAGACGAATATTTTTCAGCTTGTCCCTATTTTCAAAAATCCATTTTTCCTGCGTGGGTGCGCCAAGACAAACGAAAAGAACCGTGGCACCGCTTTCGTTGATCTTTTCGATGATCGCGTCATTTTCATCACCTGTCTTTTGAAAATAACCGTCATTTGTGCCTGCGATGTGAAGAGCGGGGAATTGCTCGATGAGTTTTTCTTTTGCTTTTTCGGCTATGCCGGGTTTTCCGCCAAGCAGAAAGACGGAAACGCTCTCCTTTTCACAAAGTGCAAGGACTCCTTCGCCAAAGTCGATGCCTGCGACTTTTTCTTTGAGCGGTGTTTGGAGGACCTTTGATGCCATCACTACGCCTGCACCGTCGGGCAAAAGAAGGTCGGCGCGATTGATGAGCGTTTTGAGCGTTTCATCTTCCGCACACATCTGCGCGATCTCCGCATTCGGTGTAAATACGGTGCAAAATTTTTCTCCATACAATGCATTTTTGGCGAAAATCAGTGCTTCTGCCATGGTCACGTTATCAAAATAGAGGCCTCGGACGGCGATCTTGTTCATAGAGATCCTTCTTTCGTGTTTTTCTTACGGTTAGTTTACCACAAAAGACGGGAAAAAGCCATATTTTTTGCCGTTTTTATCAAAAAATATCGAACTATTTTATAGACAACCGCATTTTGATGTGATATAATATAATGGTTAAATAATAATTTTCTATGATTTTTCATAAAAGGAGTTTTTGTCCATGAGAACAACACGAATTGTCACGGGGCTTCTCGGCACGAATACCTATCTTTGCTTTCGTGAAGAAGGTGGCGAGGCTGTCATTATCGACCCCGCAGGCGATGAAGAAAAAATTAAGCGCGCTGTTGCCAAAAACTGTGTGACACCGAAAGCAATCCTGCTCACACACGGTCATTTTGATCATATCGGTGCTGTGGACGCGATCGCGGAATTTTACGGCTGTGATATCTATATCTCGGCGGCGGACGAGGCTCTTCTTTATGATGCGATGAAAAACAGCTCTTTGCTTTTCCTTGGTAAACGTGTGATCGTGAAAAATGATGCGAAAACTTTCTCTGACGGAGATGCACTCTATCTTGGCGGTCTGACGTTCCGCGTGATGGCAACGCCGGGACACACGCAAGGCTCCGTTTGTTTTTTCGTGGGTAATAGCGTTTTCACGGGAGATACGCTTTTTGCGGAAGGCTACGGCAGAGATGACCTTTACGGCGGTGACGGCGAGCAATTGATGCGCTCGCTTGCCAAGCTGATCCCTCACGTTGAAGGCAAGCAGGTTCACCCTGGACACGGCGACAGCAAAAGATTTTAATTTGAATAAAAAATATATTTTCAGATAAATACAAAAAGAAAGGATACAGACATGGATTACAATAAACTTGCGGAACTCCTTTTTCCGCATATTACAACCACACCTGCGGATATGGAAGCAAAATATCCGCAGAGAAACCTTCCCGAAGGCGCAAAAGTAACACGTTTTGCACCCAGCCCCACAGGCTTTGTTCACTTCGGCGGACTTTTCCCGTCCACCGTTGCGGAACGCCTTGCACATCAGTCGGGCGGTGTATTTTATCTCCGCA
>JBGVIG010000013.1:0-2804 GCA_045122995.1 Eubacteriales bacterium
TTACGTCTTCGTTGAAGGAGATCTCAGTACCGCCGTTGATATAAAGTTCGCCGCCGTTCTGGTAAACGAACATATTGAAGATACTGATATCACGGCCCATACCTACGAGGTAGTTCTGGCTCACGAGGATCGGCATGATCGCATTGAATTCGTCCCAAGTGGTAGGAACTTCAATACCGAGCGAAGCAAAGATGTCTTTGCGGTAGAACATTACGTTAAAGTTCTGTTTTTCGGGAACACCGTAAACAGCGATATCGCCATCGGGAGAACCGAGAGCAACTGTGAAGGGTACCCAAGCGGATTCATGGAAGTAAGTCTGGAGTTCATCGAAGCCTTCGTAACCGGAAAGATCAAGAACCGCACCACGAACCGCGTAGTTGATACAGTCGGAAGAAGTTACGTCCATCATAACGTCGGGGCCAACGCCGGACAGAGTCGCAGGAAGAAGTGTACCTGCCGTAACGAGCTTCAGGTTGATAGAGATACCGGGGTGTTCTCTGCCGAAGCTTTCGTCGATGATCTGACGAATGATCTGAGTGTATTCACGGGAAACTGTCGTCCAAACGTCGATTGCGATAACATCCTCACCATCAGCGGAGGAAGCGAAAGAAGCATTGTCGCGAATAAAGCTGTAAATGAACATCTGGATTTCGTACCAAGCGTCAGCGAAGAAACCGCCTTCTGCTTTGGGAAGTTCACCGCCTGCGGGCTGAACGATGATGTAGTCAAGGATCAAAGCCTGCTGACCGATGTTGTTAATCCAAGTACCAAGGTTACCGATGTAAGACTTGAGCTGTGCGAAGTTCTTAGCGATCTGACGTTCACTGTTTGCCGCCATCTTTTCAAGGACACGGGCAACGTTTTCGATCGTCGCATTTGCTTCACTGGATTTACCACCCGCAATTTCCTTGATCTCTTCAGAGATTGCATAAAGCTGTTTGGAGAGCTTACCCATTTCGGAAATTTCATCGGGAATACGTTTGTAGTAGCTATAGTCCATATACGGGTCGGGGTTGGAACCGGAGATCTGAAGGATCTTGATGTAGATCGCGTTGATCTTGTTTACGCAATCACGGATTTCCGCGATCATCTCGCCGAGGTTACCATAGTTAACTTCGAGCTTGATGGTGTGTACGCCTTCATCAAGATAGAATTCAAATGCGGTATCACCGTCGCCGATCGCACCAACCTGCCACTTGTCACTGTAAAGGAATTCGAGGTTGTTTGCTTCCTCGAAAGGAACTACACCGTCAATGTAGACTCTGCGGGATACGAACAAACCTTTGATCGCATCCTGAAGAAATCTGGTGTTGATGGTGTACATGCCTGCTTTACCTTCGGGAATGGTGATCTGCCATTCGATCCACTGACCAACGGAAGCCCAGTTGTAAGAACCGTTCTTACCGCCGATATCGTTGATCCAAGTGTAGCTTGCGTGCTGAGGGCTGGTAGCAGCGGAAGTTCTGTCGTTCTGACCGTAAATGGTGCTGGAAGAAGTAGCGAGACAGAATTCTGCTTCCAATTTAATAATAGTGTCAGCGGGAGCTGCCGTGTGGCCTGCTGCCGCATGCTGTGCCTTGTATTCTGCATAAGAGATCAAGGTTGTTCTTTCACGAAGAATGGGATTCACAACCACTGCGGGTTCTTTCTGCGCATCAAGTGTGATTGTGTGTTCGCCCGCTTCGAGATAGAACCAGAACTCACCGTTGTAGTAACCGGTAGGGTCTGTTACCGCGTAGTCTGTCCAAACAGGTGCTTCCACTTTGGACGGACGACGGTCGTTGTCTGCGCCGTCCTTTTCATAAAGGATATCCGCAATGTTGCCGTTTTCGTCGTAAACGATCTGGTCGTCGGACAAAACGTCAATCCAACGTTTGGTCATGCGGAGATTACGAACTTCGGTGAAAGGAACTTCGCCATCAATGCGAAGTGTTCTTTCCACGTCAGTTGCCTTAGACTGAACTGCGTAGTAGGGAATCTCGATCGCATAGAGTGCGGTTTCGGGAACGGTCACTTTCCACGAAACACTGCCGGTATCGGGAAGGTAGACAACGTTTGTCTTGCCCTCGAACTCCGTTTTGATCTCTGCGCCCTCAGGGAGAGCGTCCGCGATCACTTCGGACTGGATCGGTTCACCCGTATAAAGCGGGTAAGTACCGTATTTTTCCCTATACTCGTTCCATGTGTCATCTCCGAGTATTTCAAGAGCTTCTTCGGTTACGGATTCTTCTTTCTTGCTGGAGAGCAAGGTGTTTTGTGTCGATGCCGCAAACACACCGGAAAAAAGACCGGTCAGCATCACAACACTGAGAACCAGAGCGAGAACTCTTGTAAGCTTTGAGTTTTCCATAGATTTTCCTCCTCTAACGGAATTTAATGTACTAACAGCTAAAACCCCGTGCCGTTTTTTGTAAAGCGACACAATAGCGCTTATTACTTTAATATACTACCACTCAATTCACAAAAAATCAATAATTTCAGACACCACTTTTTTCACCCTTTTGTGTGATTTTCCCGAAAGCAGGCACCCCAAAACGGCATTTTTTGAAAAGGAAGTCCTCGCGCACGCAACATATTTAATATGAAGAATTTTATAAATCTACATTTCCGAAAAGCACCTCCGCGAAAAGTTTTTGTGATTTACTGCCGCACAAACGCAGATGAAAAAACACTTGGCTTTTGCTTGGTTTTTCAGCAAAAGAGCATGCGCACGAACCAATCGTTTTTATTTAGTAAATTGTATTTAACAAATGAATTTCAAAGTCTTTCATCACCCCAAAATACACCCACTTCTTTTTTTGGTG
>JBGVIG010000014.1:0-4254 GCA_045122995.1 Eubacteriales bacterium
TAGGGAAGTGTTAGGGCTGGACCATAATGTTACAATTCATGGACTTCGCCACACAAATGCTGCGCTTTTACTTTACGCGGGGGAGGATATTGAAAATGTGTCGTCACATCTTGGACATGCTAGTGCAGATATCACTTCACGTGTGTATGCTCATATGTATGCAGAGATAAAAGTTAGACTAGCTAAGACAGTGAGTAATGCTTTATTTCAATAATACACGATGGCAAAAACGATCATTGCTATAGGGATGGTTACAGAACAACCGATTGGGCGAGCTAAACGAAGAAAATCCATCGCAGATGAAAGTCTGTGATGGATTTTCTTTTGGCTTGACCTTCCAAAATTTGGGTCAAAGGAATCAAAAAATAAGTCCAGCGATATGAAGTGATTTCGTTTTTGACAAAGTGTTGTTTTTTGTTGACACGGAAAACTTGGTATGATATAATTTTTATAGCAAATTAACAAAAGTTGCCACATAATCAAAATTATGTGGTTTATTGCGATTTATGGAAATATTTGTGGCGCAATCAACGGTAACACCGAGCAAGGGGGCAGTTATGAATATTAGGACAATCAGGCGACTATCTTCCTGCTTTCGTCGCGGTATTGAAACAGCATATAAGAAAGGTTTGTTTCGAGAACAGCCATTTTCAGATTTTCCAAATGCTTGTTGTGGTGATGCTCCTGAACTGCTAGCCCAATACTTGATGGACAATGATTTATCCAAAAGCATTAAATGCAAATGTGTGTACGGTGTATATAGATATGATAATTTTGAAAATATCTTTGGACATTCCTGGTTGATAGTAGATGATTATTGTATCGTAGATATCACTGCTGATCAAAGACAATTTAAAAATAAGAGAATGTTTCCACAAGATGACATTCAACCATGTTATGTGGGGGTAGATAGTACATTTCATTCTATGTTTGAAATCGAACCGATACAGTGCCGAGATTTTTATGGATTGCAATATCTAAGTGAACACTCATACAATCGCATGAAAGCGTTGTATGATATAATCGTAAGCTGCATAGACAACAACAAAGTATAATGATAGGGGAAGTATAGGCTATGGCATACTGTATAAACTGCGGTCAACGACTCACAGATGGTGCGAAATTCTGCGCAAACTGTGGCATGCCAACTACAAACGATCAAACTAAACGGAAAACCATCTATGATGGAGAATTACATAAGTGCCCCAATTGTGGCGAATTACTAAATTCATTTACACTTGCTTGTCCTTCGTGCGGATACGAATTGAGAGGAACTAATGCCAACAACTCTGTCAAAGAGCTTTCTTATAAATTGGAGCAGATTGAAAAAACGCGCGAACATGAACCACCTTCAAAATCATATATTAGTAAATTGTATGGGACTGACGGCAAATTATCAAAGACTGATGAGCAGAAGATTAGCTTGATTCGAAGTTTTCCAATTCCAAACACCAAAGAAGATATTCTGGAATTTATGATTCTTGCATCATCAAATATCAATTTCAAATTGTATGGTCTTGGAGATAAGGGAGTTATTACAGCCTCACAAAGAGAGGTCTCTGATGCGTGGTTTGCAAAAATGGAACAGGTGTATGAAAAAGCTCAACTCTTGTTTTCCAATCACCCAGAGTTTCAAAAAATCAGCAGACTCTACGAAAAAACCAATAGGAAAATAAAAAAGAAAAAACGCGAAATTGTCGCGCTGATTGTATTTCCGTTTGCATTTTTTCTTGCGATGGTTTTGATGGTCATTATAATTGAGGCGCTACCCGAACCATCACTCGAAAAGCAAATCGAAAATAGAAATGAGCATTTAGAATACGTTGTTGAGCAAATTGAAGATGACATTGCTGCGGGTAATTTTATTGATGCACGAAATAAAGCATACACCCTTACTTTTGACGAAAATTTGTCTGATGAATACGCAATATATTGGGAATCAAAGCAACAACAGATATTGGAACAAATTTCAATTGCGAGCAATGACCAAGGCTATGTTTCAAACCCAATAAATGAAAGTGATTTCAAGGCGTTTGTCTCGGGTTATGAAAAAGCTACATTTTCAAAATTTAATTCATACGCATCAGAAAATGGGCTCGAGGGCACAAGAATTTATATTGAATGTACATTAGACAGCATTGAGTTATTTAAGGAAGGAGATATCACAGCTATTGGAGGATATGTAACTGACAACAATGGAAATGCTTGGATAATTGAAATGCACGCGGTTCCGCTTGTGCCTGAAACTTATTACGATAGAATCATTGGTGAAGAAATTCTTCTTCGCGGTGCTTATAGTGGATATTCGGAAGTAAAAGGTATGCCTGCAATTACTTTGGATGAATTGTTGGTAAAAGAAACCGGCGAGATTTTATTTGGTATGCAAAAGCTTTTAGAATGATGACAGTTTGCAGAAAGGATTTTAATATGGGATTATTCAATAAAAACAAGCCGCACAATGCAATATTAGATGTCATTCGCTGCGATGAACCTTCGTATCTTATTTGGAAATGGCATCCTGCCGGTTCTCAACTTGGCGAAAACAAGCACGAAAATGCGATTCGTTGGGGCTCTTCTCTGCGAGTAAAAGATGGTGAAGTTGCCGTATTTGTTTACAAGCAGGAAGACGGCGCAATGCAGGACTTCATCGTCGGACCTTTCGATCAGACGATCAAAACAGCTAACTTTCCCGTGCTCTCAAGCATTGTTGGTTTGGCATACGGCGGTGATACACCTTTCCAAGCGGAAATATATTTTATCAATCTTGCTAAAATCGTTCAAACTCGCTTTGCGGTGCCGTTCTTTGACGTTTACGATCCAAGATTTTTGGATTTCGGCGTTCCCGTTGCTGTGAGAGGAACGATCAGCTTCAAAATCGAAGATTATCGTGAGTTTGTCAAATTACATAGGCTTAATAATTTCGACCTTGATTCGTTCCAAAAGCAAATCAAAGATGCGGTAAGCCGTTATGTAAAGGATGCTGTTGCTAATGCCCCTGCCGCGCACAACATTCCTGTCGTTCAAATCGAAAGCAAAACCGCACAGATCAATAATGCGATAGAAGCTGATATATCCAACCGATTGAAGGCGGACTTTGGGGTTGTTGTTTCCGGCGTTGATATCGGCGCGATTGAAATTGATAAATATAGCGATGGATACAATCAATTGATGGCTGTAACCAAAAATATGACCGCTAAAACGGTCCAAGCACAGACCGAAGCCAACATTCGTAACATCTACGATACGCAGCGTACAGAGGCGGAAAATTACAGAGAAACGCTTCGCATTCAGCGCGAAGAATCGCAGTACGCTCAGCACAAACAGACACAAAGCGCCAACTTCGCGGCATTCCAAGTGGAAAAGCAAGCGGAGGTCGGTGTTGCCGGTGCGAATGCGCTCGGTCAAATGGGGGCAAATGGCGCAGGTGGCGTTGATTTAGGTGGTAATTCCGGTTTTAATCCTGCCTCTATGATGGCAGGAATGGCTGTCGGTGGTGCGGTTGGACAAAATATCGCAGGAATGATGAATGGTATGATGTCGGGCATGAATCCTTCCGCACAAGGCGGTGTAGTTCCTCCGCCAATTCCGACGATTGCGTACCACGTTGCCATCAACGGACAAGCTGCAGGACCTTTTGATCTTAACACGTTAAAGCAAATGGCGCTTTCCAAACAACTGACTTCCGATAGCTTGGTGTGGAAATCAGGCATGGCTGACTGGGCGAAAGCAGGTACGGTTGACGAGTTGAAAACAATTCTTGTTGCTCCTCCGCCGGTTCCACCGATAAAATAAGAAATGGGTGTATTCCAACTAGAATACACCCATTTGGCTCTATCGATGATTTGTTTCTTAAAATAATAATCTCTAAAATTACCGCTATGCACGCTATTGTTATAATACAAAAGGACGGTAAGATAGTATTCCACTATCAGAAAAGCTGTGTGTGCATCTCAGAAGGAAGAGAGCAGAAGGGGAAGAAATAAATTACAGCTTTTTGCGCGTGAAAATTACACTAAACTTCTTTATGTATACAACGTAACACGTAGATCATTTTTCCTGTTCATTTGGCATTTGTGGTAAATTTGTGGTAAAATCACGAAAAAGAGATAAAGAAAACCCCGAAAACCTTGATGGTTTCGGGGTTTTTGAATACTCTGTAAGATAAATACTTATCTCTTGGAGAACTGCGGTGCGCGACGAGCAGCTTTGAGACCGTATTTCTTTCTTTCCTTCATTCTGGGGTCACGAGTGAGA
>JBGVIG010000015.1:0-11772 GCA_045122995.1 Eubacteriales bacterium
TCCCGCGATCTCAATTTCTGCACCTTCCGTATCTTGAACAGAAAATACCTTTCGGAAAATCGGTGATTTCTCCGTTTTGGCGCACACAAACATTGCACTTTGAATACTCATAAAAAGCTCCTGTTTTTCATATTAAAATTCGCTTTTATTGTACCATGGAAAAGCAAAAAAGTAAACAAGAAAATGGGGATTTCTCTTGACATACAGGTGCTTTCTATGATATCATAAAGCTGACTAAAATTATCATCTGATTTGAAAGGAAACAAAAATTATGATGACAAGAACCGCTTATCCCCGCCCCGAGCTTGTCCGTGAAAACTGGACAAATCTTTGCGGCGAATGGGAATTTGAATTCGATTTCGGCAAATCCGGCAAAGCGCGCGGTGTGCAGAAAAAAGAAAAGCTCGACCGCACGATCTGTGTCCCCTTCTGTCCCGAAAGCGATCTTTCCGGCGTTGGCTACAAGGATTTCATCGGTGCTTGCTGGTATCGCAAGACCATCGACATTGCCCCCAAAAACGGTGAACGCGTGCTTCTCAATTTTGAAGCAGCATACCACACCACGGAAGTTTTTGTAAACGGCACCTCCGTCGGCAAACACAAAGGCGGCTACACTCCCTTCACTTTTGACATCACAGACGCAATCACTGAAGGTGAAAACAGCATCGCTGTTTATTGTGAAGGCGACGCTCGCGACCTCACACAGCCCTCCGGCAAGCAATCCGCTCGTTATGAATCCTTCGGCTGTTTTTACACTCGTTCCACCGGTATCTATGCACCCGTATGGCTCGAAACCGTTCCCGCCTCTTATTTGAAAGCGATCAAGCTTGATCCCGATGTAGACAACAGCGCACTTTTCTGTGAACTCACCCTCGTTGGCAAAAATGAAAAAGCTGTAACCCTCACAGCAAAGCTCGACGGCAAAACCGTTGGCACAGCCAGCTCAAAAACCACAATGAACACGCTGAAAACGGTCATCAATCTTGACACCCTTTCCCTCTGGTCTTTGGAAACTCCTACCCTTTATGATCTTGAGATCAAGATCGAAAGCGAAAATGCAGTGGATACCGTTCAGTCCTATTTCGGCATGAGAAAAATCGAGCTTGACGAAAAATGCCTGCGCATCAACGGCAAGCGAGTATTCCAGCGTCTTGTTCTCGACCAAGGCTATTATCCGGAAAGCGTTTACACCGCCCCTAACGATGATGCTTTTGCGAAAGACATTATGCTTTCCAAGCGTATCGGCTTCAATGGCGCAAGACTCCATGAAAGAGTTTTTGAACGTCGCTTCCTTTACGAAGCAGACCGCCTCGGCTATCTCGTTTGGGGTGAATATCCCAACTGGGGCTTTGATGTATCCAATCCCGGCAACCTCAAATATTATCTTGCCGAATGGACAGAGGCGATGGCACGCGACTATAATCACCCTGCTCTTATCGGTTGGTGTCCTTTCAATGAAACATGGGACGTAAACGGCAATCAGCAGGACGACGATATGCTCCGCGCGATCTACAACCAGACAAAGCTTCTCGACCCTGTTCGTCCCTGCATCGACACGAGCGGTAACTATCACGTTGTAACGGATATCTACGATATTCATGACTATAACCAAAGTCCCGAAGCATTTGAAAGACGCTACTGCCACCTCGGCGAAGGCGAAATCTTCGAAAACTACGGCAGACGCCAGCAGTATAACGGTGCGCCCTACTTCATCAGTGAATACGGCGGCATCAAGTGGGCGGAAGATATGGAAAACAATATCCGCACAGTAAGCTGGGGCTACGGCGACGCACCGAAGTCCGTAGAGGAATATACCGATCGTTTCGTTGGTCTTACAAGCATCCTCATGGATACCGCCAAGATCTGCGGCCTTTGCTACACACAGCTCTATGATGTAGAACAGGAACAGAACGGTATTTACTACTATGACCGCACACCGAAATTCTCGGAAGAGGTTATGGATAAACTTGCAGCAGTTCTCAACCGCAAAGCAGCAATTGAAGAAGAATAATAATAATGATGGAAAAGAAGCAGACCTCGGTCTGCTTCTTTTGTGTAACATACCCAAAAAACAGCAGCAAAATTTAACAAACAAAAATTTCAGGCCCTTAAGTTTTAAAAATGAAAAATTTTTTCGCTATTTTTTGTGGAAAAATATTCGCAACCTATTGACAAAAAAGCCTCCCTACCGTATAATTTATTCTATAATTGCATACGAAATTGTATACAAGAATACAAAAGGAGGATTCCCTCATGATCGCAAAAAATCCTGCCAGCAATCTGCTTGAGCAGTCACAATACAAATATTCCTTGCAAGATGTAGAAAAGCCCAATTTGTACCGCGAGATCTATCCTTACGACGAAATCCCGAAGGTTGCCTTTAACCATCGCCGCGTACCGTTCAATATGCCCGCGGATATCTGGATCACAGACACCACTTTCCGTGACGGTCAACAGTCCCGCGCACCCTATACGGCAAAGCAGATCGTGGATATTTATAAAATGCTCGCAAGACTCGGCGGCAAAAACGGCCTCATTCGTCAGAGTGAATTTTTCGTTTATACAAAAAAAGACCGCGAAGCGGTCGAAGCGTGCATGGATCTCGGCTATGAGTTTCCCGAGATCACCACTTGGATCCGCGCGAAAAAAGAAGACTTTGCTCTCGTCAATGACATCGGTATTAAGGAAACAGGTATCCTCGTCAGTTGCTCGGACTATCACATCTTCAAAAAGCTCGGCATGACACGTTCCCAAGCGCTTGAACATTATCTCACCGTAGTAAAGCAAGCATTTTATGCAGGTATTCGTCCTCGCTGTCACCTCGAAGACATCACGCGTGCCGATTTTTACGGCTTTGTCGTTCCCTTCGTCAATGAGCTGACAGAGCTTTCCAACGAAACAGGCATTCCGGTTAAGATCCGTATGTGCGATACGATGGGTTACGGCGTTCCTTATTCGGGCGTTGCGCTTCCGCGAAGCGTCCCCGGCATCGTTTACGGCTTGCACCACTATTCCGATGTTACCTCCGAAATGCTGGAGTGGCACGGCCACAACGACTTCTATAAGGGCGTTGCTAACGCGACAGCCGCTTGGCTTTACGGTGCATCAGGTGTCAACTGCTCTCTGCTTGGCATCGGTGAACGTACAGGTAACGTACCACTCGAAGCGATGGTCATCGAATATGCGTCCTTGCGCGGCTCCTTTGACGGCATGGACCCCAGAGTCATCACCGAAATCGCGGAATACTTCAAAAATGAACTGCATTATGATATCCCTCCCATGACACCGTTCGTCGGCAGCAACTTCAACGTGACTCGTGCAGGCGTTCATGCGGACGGCATGATGAAGGACGTGGGAATTTATAACATTTTTAATACAGAAAAGATCCTGAACCGTCCTGCTTCCGTTGCTATTTCCAACACCTCCGGTCTTGCAGGCATCGCATACTGGATCAACAGCCATTATCGCCTCTCTCCCGATGAAATGCTCACCAAGCAAGACGAGCTCGTTATCGCGATGAAAGCAAAGGTCGATGAGCTTTATGCCGACGGCAGAACCACACTCATGGGTGACGAAGAGCTCGTGGAGATCGTGGAAACGCTTGCGCCCGAACGTTTTCAAAAGGACGATGCCAAATGATACGCCAAAACGCAGCCTCTTTGGAAACCAAGGTTTATGACGAGCTTTCCGATGCGATCCTTTCCGCCAAATTCAAAAAAGGTGAATCGCTGACAGAAAATGCGCTTTCAAGTATGCTCGGCGTTAGCCGAACACCCGTGAGAAGCGCACTTCACCGGCTCGCTGAAGAAGGACTGGTAGAAGTCGTTCCCAATCGCGGCGCCGTTGTCATCGGCATCACCCAAGAAGATATCATCGATATCTATCGGATCCGTATGCGTCTGGAAGGACTTGCGTCCGCGATCGCGGCAGAAAAGATGACAGCAGAAGGAAAGAAAAAGCTTGCCGAAACCTTAGAGCTTTCCGAATTTTACATCAAAAAACAAGATACTGAGCATCTCAAAGAGCTTGACAATGCTTTTCACAATCTCATCTTCCGTGCCACGGAAAACCGAACACTGGAGCGGATCCTTTCCGATCTGCACCGCAATACGAAAGCTTATCGCAAGCTTTCCCTCTCCGTTCCGGGCAGATTGCAAAAAACCTTGGAAGAACACAAGGGGATTTTGGAAGCAATTCTTTCAGGAAACGCAAAAAAAGCAGAGGCGCTCACGGCTGAGCACATTGAACACGCTCTCAACAATATGCTTTCCGCTTGCTTGGAAGCGGAACAAAAATAAGTTTACGAAACGAAAAAAGGAGAAAAACCAAAATGGGTTACACTCTTGCACAAAAGATCATTAAAAACCATCTCGTATCGGGTGAAATGATCCCCGGCACCGAGATCGGACTTCGCATCGACCAGACGCTCACACAGGACGCTACCGGCACGATGGCATATCTTCAGCTCGAAGCGATGGGCATCGAACGTGTCAAAACCGAGCTTTCTGTGGCATACATCGACCACAACACCTTGCAGGCAGGCTTTGAAAATGCCGATGACCACCGTTATATTCAAACCGTGACCAAAAAACACGGCATTCGCTTCTCCCGTCCTGGTAACGGCATCTGCCATCAGGTCCACCTCGAGCGCTTTGGCGTTCCCGGCAAAACACTCATCGGTTCGGATAGCCACACCCCCACTGCAGGCGGTATCGGTATGCTCGGCATGGGTGCCGGCGGTCTTGACGTTGCCGTTGCTATGGGCGGCGGCACCTATTACATCACCATGCCGAAGATCATTCATATCAATCTCATCGGCAAGCTTTCCGCTTATGTCGGCGCCAAGGACGTGATCCTTGAAGTGCTTCGCATGCTCGGTGTCAAGGGCGGCGTTGGTGCTATCGTGGAATACGGCGGCGAAGGTGTCAAAACACTTTCCGTTCCTCAGAGAGCCACCATTACCAATATGGGTGCTGAGCTCGGCGCCACCACCTCCATTTTCCCTTCTGATGAGATCACACGCGAATTTCTCGCAGCAGAAGAAAGAGAACATGATTTCATGGCACTTTCTCCCGATGCTGATGCCGTTTATGATGCGGAATACACCATCGACCTTTCGAAGCTTGAACCCCTTGCGGCTTGTCCTCACAGCCCGGACAACGTAAAACCCGTGTCTGCTCTCCAAGGTATGGCGATCAACCAGGTCTGCATCGGTTCCTGCACAAACTCCTCCATGCTTGATATGCTCACCGTAGCGGCAATGCTGAAAGGCAAGACCGTTCACCCCGATGTGAGCCTTTCCATCTCTCCCGGCTCGAAACAGGTATACACCATGCTCGCACAGTGCGGCGCACTCGCCGATCTTATCGCAGCAGGTGCCAGAATCCTTGAATGTGCTTGTGGTCCTTGCATCGGCATGGGCTTCTCTCCGAAATCTGCCGGCGTAAGCCTGCGCACCTTCAACCGCAACTTCCTTGCGCGCAGTGGTACTGCAGATGCTGAAGTTTATCTGGTTTCTCCCGAAACAGCAGCAGCTTCTGCCATTGCCGGTGTATTCACCGATCCCAGAACACTCGGCGATGCTCCCGAAGTTATCGTTCCCACCCATTTTGTCATTAACGACAACCTCATCGAAATGCCCGCTCCCGCAGAAAACGCAGCAGAGATCACCGTGGAACGCGGTCCGAACATCAAGCCGATTCCCGTGGGCAAAGCACCCGCAGAAGACCTTTCTTGTGAACTGATTCTCAAAGTCGGTGACAACATCACCACAGATCACATCATGCCTGCAGGCACCAAGATCCTTCCCTATCGCTCCAACGTACCGAAGCTTTCCGAATTCTGCTTCACCGTTTGCGATAAAGAATTCCCCGAACGCGCCAAAGCAAAAAATGGCGGTATCATCGTCGGCGGCGTGAACTATGGCCAAGGCTCCTCTCGTGAACACGCGGCACTCGTTCCGCTTTATCTCGGCATCAAAGCTGTCGTTGCCAAGAGCTTTGCAAGAATCCACGTAGCAAACCTCATCAACTTCGGCATCGTGCCGCTCACCTTTGAAAATCCCGAAGATTATGATAAGATCGACGAGGGCGATGCACTTGAAATCGCAGGCTTTGCAAATAGCGTTGCAACTGCAGAACGCCTTATTCTCAAGGACATCACCAAAGGCATCGAAATCCCGCTCGTTCTCACCGCGACCAAGCGTGGCAGAGATATTCTCGGCGCAGGTGGTCTGCTCAACTATACACGCAACAACTAATCGTTTTGGAAAGGAATGATCCCCATGGAAAACAACGAAAACAAAAGCTTCAAAGATCAGCTTCTCGGCGCATTTTCCAGCTTCGAAAAGGCTGTAAATAAAGAACTCGACAACGCAAAAGACTACTTCAATGAAGAAAAGATCCTCAACGATGCAGCCGCGAAATTCAAAGAAATTTTGCGCAAACAGCTCATTCGTGTGGAAGATATGAAAGCACAGGGCGATTTTGTGGACTATTCCACCTTGGAAACCATTAAAATCGGTGTTTGCGGCGGCGACGGCATCGGTCCGATCATCTCTGCAGAAGCAAGACGTGTACTCGAATATATGCTTGATGACCTTGTAAAAGCCGGCAAAGTAGAATTTGTCAATATTGAAGGTCTTACCATTGAAAATCGCATCGCGCACATGAAAGCCATTCCCGATGACGTTATGGCGGCACTCAAATCCTGCCATATCATCTTGAAAGGTCCGACCACCACACCGCAGAAAGGCAGTGGTATGCCCAATATCGAATCTGCAAACGTGGCAATGCGCAAAGCACTTGATCTTTTTGCCAACATCCGTCCTGTAAAAGTTCCCGAGGAAGGCATCAACTGGACAATTTTCCGTGAAAACACCGAAGGCGGTTATGCCGTTGGCTCCAGCGGTTTCAATGTAACAGAAGATCTCGCTGTGGACTTCACCATCACCACCAAGCAAGGCTCCGATCGTATCGCAAGACTTGCTTATGACTATGCAAAGAAAAACGGCTTTACCCGTGTTTCTCTGGTCACCAAAGCAAATGTTATCAAAACAACCGACGGCAACTTCCTTGAAGATTGCCACAAGGTTGCGGATCTCTATCCCGAAATCACAACCGACGAATGGTATGCGGACATCATGACAGCGAAGCTCGTTGACCAGAAACGCCGCCGTGATTTCCAGGTGCTTCTCCTTCCCAACCTCTACGGCGACATCATCTCCGACGAAGCCGCAGAATTCCAGGGTGGTGTCGGCACAGCAGGTTGCGCAAATATCGGCAAAAAATATGCTATGTTTGAAGCGATCCACGGCTCCGCACCTCGCATGATCGCAGAAGGCAGAGGTCAGTATGCCGATCCTTGCTCCATGCTCCGCGCTTGCGTCATGCTCCTTTCCCACATCGGTCTTCAGGATCGTGCTGATAAACTCGAACGCGCACTTGATATCTGCTCTTTTGAAGAGAAAAAACTCGTCATCACCGGCAGAAACACCGGTGCGACCTGCGAAGAGTTCGGCAACTACGTCATGGAAACCTTGCAGAATCTTTAATTTGGAATTTCATAAAAAGCGGCAGAGGTATTGTTTCTCTGCCGTTTTTATACGGATTTGCTTTTTTACGTCTTTTTATGGGAAGTTTTTATAAAAAAACAACTCGATATAAATTCTGCAAAACAAGGAAGCCTTGCGTAAACGGTCGCATAATATTCCAGATCCCCACGCCGGCAAAGCCATATTCCGCAATCAAACGAAGCTTTGCCATATAACTGCGTGCGTCCTCGAACCAAACCTCATGCTGTATACCGCCGTCATTATAAAAGAAATATGGCGAAGCAGAGGTTTCATCATAAAGGATCTCCGCACCATAGCGGCGCGCAAGCGCAATTGCCTCCTCATTACCGATGGAACGTGCTTTTGTTTCTCTCGGTTTATACGGCAATTCCCAATCGTAGCCATAATTCGGAAGCCCCATAAAGATCTTTTCGGGCGGAATCTCGCTGACGGCAAAATCCAGCACACGGCGCACAGATGCAAGCGGTGCCACGGCAAGCGGCGGACCATAGGTATAGCCCCATTCGTAGGTCATGACAAAAACCTCGTTTGCAGCTTCACCGATCAAGCGATAGTCATGCCCTTCATAGCCGATGCCCTTTTGATCGCGCGAAGATTTCGGAGCAAGTGCGGCGATGACAGGAAACCCTTCTGCATTGAGGCGCACACGCGCACGGGAAATAAAAGCCGCATAAGACTCTGCTTCCTCGGGAAACACAAATTCAAAGTCGATATCCAGTCCACCATAACCCTTTTCACGCATAGTAGCAAGGATCTCCGTCAGAAGCTGATCTTGTGCCGCCGTATCCGCCAAAAGTGCGGAAGAAAGTGCATTGGAAAAACCACCGTTTTCCGTCAAGGTGGAAAGATGCAGAAGTGGTGTAGTCCCAAGGCTCTTGGCTGCTGTGATCAAGCGGTCATCTTCCATCGAAAGCAGATTGCCGCTCGGCGTAAAGCCATAAGTAAACGGTGCAAGATAAGTAAGATACGGGCTATTTCCATAAAGCTCACGGTCAGCGATATAAGGATATGCGTAAGAATTCACGCGCGCCTGCCCGATGCGTGTACCCACAAAACGCAAGACTAAGGTCTGCCCCACGGAAAGCGGCACGGAACCACCATAAAGATTTGGATTATTTGCATAAATTTCCCGCACCGTCGTTCCGAAGCGCCGCGCGATCGCCGTGACGGTGTCGCCTGCCCGCACCGTATAGACCGCCGCAGGATAAAGGATCAGGATCGCCTGCCCGATGACGAGCAGATACGGTGCCGATAGGCCATTCCAAACAGCAAGAAGTCCCATCGGCACGCGGTATGCCGCCGCGATCCCTGCCAGCGTATCTCCCCTTTTCACAACGTAAATTTCCATCATAATCTCCTTTTTATGTTTTATATTGTTTTTGATAGCATTATATGAAGCTTCTTGCTTTTCGTGAAAAAATTTGCTATAATAAAAATAGTTTTTGATAAGGAGCTTTTCGTATGGGACTTGGTTTTTCGGGATTTAATTTCATGTTTCTTTTCATGGGAGTGATGTTCGTCATCACGTCACTGCTTGTAACGGGCGTATTTATTTTCGTCTTTTCCAAAGGGATCAAAGAATGGAATAAAAATAACAATTCGCCGCGCGTTACCGTGGAAGCTACTGTTCTTGCCAAGCGTATGAACACCACACGCCACAGAAGCGCACATCACGCAGGACATCATACACATACACATTATTACATCACGTTTGAAGTGGAAAGCGGTGATCGCACAGAGCTTGCTGTTCCTTCCTCGGAATATGGGCTCATCATCGAAGGCGACCATGGCAAGCTTACTTTTCAAGGAACTCGATTTCTTTCCTTTGAAAGAACGTGATCTGCACACAAAACACCCTGAAAGAACCATTCTTTCAGGGTGTTTTTTCTATCAAATTCAATAATGCCGAAAGAGAGTCGACCTCAAAATCCGCCCTTTGTTCCTCACACGTTACGGGCATCATGCCGCCAAGCCCCTGAGTAATACGAATCGTCTTCATGCCAAGGCGTTTTGCAGGCGCGATATCGTTATCAGGGCGGTCCCCGATCATACAAGCTTCTTCGGCGCTGCAGCCTGCGCGCGCCAACGCTCGGAGAAAAATTTCCGCATTTGGTTTTTCAATCCCCTCCTCCTCAGAAGAAAGCACGAGCGAAAAAAGATGTCCCACACCATAGTCATCAAGACGTTTTGCCGTGCCGAGCGGCTGATTGGCAATGATACCGAGAGAATAGCTTTTTGAAAGCATTTCCAAAACATTTTTGGCATCGGCATACAGCACCTCGCCCGTCGGATCATAAGGGGCAAACACACGGATACCAAGTGTTTTCATCGCACCTCGAAAATAAGAGCCGCCTAAAAGCGCCGCTGTTTTCATCGCATGTTCCAAGACTTCACAAGTATATTCATTACCAAGCGTTTTTTGCATTTCCACCGTCCGTTTCACACGCAAGCGAAAAGATTCCGTTTCGTCGACAAGTGTACCGCCCACGTCAAAAAAGATCCATTTTGCTGTTTTCATATTCATCTCTCCGCTGCTTGTCATTGGATATACCCCATTTTCTTGAAATAATCCGCATAGCGCTTTTTCTGCGAAGGGATCACCGCGTCCGAATGGATAAAAGCTATAAACTCTTCTTCCGTTAACCATTTGTATGCGATCGTTTCACCCTCCAAAAGCACAACATCGGATTTTTCTTGACTTGTGATGCAAAGGAAAGTAAAGTAAATGGTATTATGAGAAACAAAGCGTCCGATCTCCTGTAGATTATGCGAGATAATACCGGTTTCTTCCCATAATTCCCGTTTGGCGCAAGAGAGCTTATCCTCGCCTTTCAGCGCAGAGCCGCCTGCGGTCATTTCATAATATCCACCGTAATTCGGTTTTTGAAAAGATCTCTGCATAAGCAGATAATCACCATCGGTGTGTCTGACCAATATTTCACACACAAGATGATAAAATCCTTTAGGAATCGCATCGCCGCGCACCATATCTCTCCCCGTAAGTCTGCCGTCTTTATCATACAGATCCCATATTTCCATGGTAATTCTCTCCTCATGCAAAAAACTCATTTAAAAGATCGTAATACTGTGTTTTCTTCGCATCAAATTCCATACCGAGCGTTGAAAAAAACACAGCCTTACATTCCAAAAGTTCTTCCTCGCTCATGCTGCCAAGCTCCTTAAAATTATACGTCATCGACCAAAGACAATCTGTGATATCCGACCATCGGTCTGAGATCCCCGCTCGTCCAAGATCAAGAAAACCGACAGGCTCACCATCTACAAGGAAAACATTCGGCAGGCAATAATCCCCATGGGAAAACATAAATTCTTCCTCGGGACGATTCTGCTCAAGCCAAGCATAAAGCGACGGCAGATCGGAAAAGCCGAGGCATTCTGCCGAGCCATCGGGCAAATGCGTAAGAAATCCTGATTCCATGCGGCTTTTTGCACTTTTCAGCTTGCTGTCAAGATCGTTCTTTACGGGACACGCCGAGATATCCACCGACCACAGCATTTTCAGTCCTGTCGCCAAGGCGCGCGTCACCTCTTTTTTGTCCGAAAAAGAGGCATCAAACGCCATCTTGCCCGCAAGCTTCGTCATCAAAAGATAATTGTAGCCGTTCTCTTTTGCAAAAGCCAGCACGCGCGGCACAGGCAGCTTTCCGTCAAGCCACGTCATCATCTCGTACTCACGATCCGCGATCTCACTCGTTTTTTCAATTTTTAACACCATATCCTCAAAAACATGTACGGAAGAATCCGAGCGTCCGATATCATCAATTTCAAATGTTCGGTTGCCGATAAGATCCGATATCGGCTTCGGTAAACTTTTCAAATCCATTTTATTCACCCATCAACACTTCTTTGTTCGTGCCATAAAAAATATCATCACGTGCGCTCATCATACGGCAAAAATCTTCAAAGCGCTCCCAAAAATCCCATGCGTCAAATTCATAAGAATGTCCCCAAATATAAAAAAGCTGCGGCGCTTCAGGCTTCAAAGCAAGGAATTTTTCGCCAAGCGCAAACATTTCATCGGTGTCGATATGATAAACCGTCGGGTTCCACGCGATCGGATCGGTCGGCAGATCAAAATTCCCTGTTGCATCGGTCGTTCTCGCATATCGGCAACCGGTGTGATTTTTCACCAGCGTTTCCACACGTTTATCATGATTGATACCGCCACCCGGATATGC
>JBGVIG010000016.1:0-1603 GCA_045122995.1 Eubacteriales bacterium
AACGGGATATTTACCTGCTGCGGTTTCGCCGGAAAGCATGATCGCGCTGGTGCCGTCATAAACGGCATTCGCAACGTCGGAGATTTCCGCACGGGTGGGACGAGGATTATGAATCATAGATTCCAGCATTTCTGTTGCAGTAATCACGCGTTTGCCGAGCATACGGCAAGTGGTGATAAGATATTTCTGAATCGCAGGAAGCTCTTCAAAAGGAATTTCCACACCCATATCGCCACGACCAATCATGATGCCGTCACACTCGCGGCAGATATCTTCAATGTTATCAACACCGGAACGGTTTTCGATCTTTGCAATAACGTCGATATCTTCACCGCCGTTTTCACGCAAAAATTCATTGAGATCCACAAGATCCTGACGCACGGAAACAAAGCTTGCCGCAATGAAATCCACGCCGTTTTCAATGCCGAACAAAATATCGGCTTTATCCTGTTCACTAAGATAGGGACCACTCATGAGCTTGCCGGGGAAGCTCATGCTCTTTCTGTCAGAAAGTTCACCGCCTGCGATAACGGTACAGGTCGCTTCTGTTTCTGTAAGATCTTTGACTTCAAAAACAACGAGGCCGTTGTTAACAAGGATCTTATCCCCTACGGAAAGATTTGCACAAAGCTGAGAATAGTTTACGGAAACGCGTGTTTCGTCACCAACAACATCTTCGGTTGTAAAAATAAAGGTGTCGCCGTCTTTCAGCATGATCTTGCCGTCCTTAAAGGTCTTGATACGGTATTCAGGACCTTTGGTGTCAAGCAAAATAGCGATCGGCAAACCAAGGCGTTCGCGAACACGCTTGATCATGTCAATGGTCTTTTGGTGACCTTCGTGTGTGCCATGAGAGAAATTAAGTCTTGCTACGTTCATGCCGGCAAGAGCCATATCCATAAAGACATCTTCCGTGCAGGACGCAGGGCCGATGGTGCATACAATTTTTGTTTTTCTCATAAAAAGTCTCCATTCTGCCGCAAGTGGCGGCGACACAAATTAACAAAATTTTATCGGGAAACATAGGTGACAATGACTTGCTCGCCGCCATAATAACGTAAAGCCTTCAAAAGCTTCGTTGCTGCGGTGAAATAAACTGCGGTCTTCTTTTCATTTACAGAAAAGACAGCGATATAGCGATCTGCCGTATTTTTTCCTGCGGAAAGATCAAGTGACGTTTCACAAGAAGAGATCACATCTTGATAATCTTCGTTTTCGGGAACGATCCCAAGATTTTCGCTGACACGCGCAGTGAAAACTTCCTTTGCGTGATTAAAACCATTATTTTGATAAATATGTACCAACCCTTGATATACGATATAGATATATTCCAGTTTGGTAAAGCGCCAAGTACAAAGATACAAAATAAAAATGAGAAGCGGTAAGATCGCAATCAAAGCCGGCATTTGCACCAACACAAGAAAGACAGCGCTATACGCCACACAAAGCACGGCATAAAACAAAATAAGAAGCGCTCTCTGCATTTTCAGCTTACCATCAGCTTTCTTCGCTACGGCAAATTCCGCATAATTCGCACTCGAATTTTCTTCGGAAAAAGGAATTCCTTTTGGTCTTGCCATCAAGACTTACCTTCTTTCTTATT
>JBGVIG010000017.1:0-1403 GCA_045122995.1 Eubacteriales bacterium
AACATTTTTATGTATTTAAAAAAATTCCCTTGCGTAAGGTATTGCTTGTGACGCTGCGTTATGTGGTATCATGTGACCAAGGAGGTGATAAGCTATGTCAAAATACACAACGGGGGAGCTCGCAAAGCTTTGCGGTGTGTCGGTCAGGACTGTACAGTATTACGATTCCAGAAATATTCTTGTGCCGAGTGAACTATCCGAGGGCGGCAGAAGACTTTATTCTGAGGAAGATGTGAAGCGTATGAAGATCATCTGTTTTCTTCGCGAGGTCGGTTTGCCGATTAATAGCATTGCTGCACTTTTTGCGGAAGAAAACCCGGAAAGTATCATTTCGGTTTTGCTGGAACAGCAAGAGCAAACGCTTCGCGCAGAACTCGCGGAACGCCAAAATCAGCTTGCATTGCTGGAAGGCATCAAACGAGAACTCAAAGAGATCGAGCGGTTTTCCGTTGAATCCATCGGTGATATAGCTCACTTTATGAAACAAAAAAATAAACTTACAAAAATGCGTTGGGCCATGGTGCTGATCGGCATTCCTGTGACGGCTTTGCAGTGGGTGTCCATTGTTTTGTGGATCACAAATGGTCTTTGGTGGCTTTTTGCAGTGTGGTGTGGCGTTGCTACTGTTTATGGTGTGTGGGTTTCACATTATTATTTTCATCACGTTGCTTATATTTGTCCTGAATGCCATGAGGTATTCAAACCACGTTTCAAAGAAATGTTTTGGGCGTACCATACACCGAAAATGCGTCGTTTAACTTGTCCGAAATGCGGCCGCAAAGGTCTTTGTGTTGAAGTGTATGCAGAGAAAGAGGGCGAGAACCGTGATGCAACTTAAAAAACCATTCGTTTTCGCGCTTTGTCTTTTACCGATTGCCTTGATCGCAGGTATTTTTACGGGTGTCTATCAGCTTGATATTTATTCCGACGAGATCGTAGCGGAGATTATCGCGCAGATCGGAAGCAAAGAGATCTTGCTTGTCGTGACCGCGATACAAACGGCAGGATACGCTTTCTTTTGCGGCTTCTTCGGTCATATCCTTGCAGACAAGATTGGCTTATGGAAACCGATCAAATTTGAGAAAAAGAGTCTTCTTGTTACACTTGCCATCTCTTTGATCGGAGGTGCCATCTTCAGCCTTGATCATTGGACCTTTGGCAATTGGATCGACGGTATTCAATCGGCGAATGCCTTGAGCCTTACGGTAAGCGGTGTACTTGCGTCGGTACTGTATGGCGGCATCATTGAAGAAGTGATGTTACGACTTTTCTTTATGTCGCTGATCGCTTTTATAATTTGGAAAGTGTTTTATAAAAAATGCGATAAAGATAGCGTTCCACCTATCGTATTTACGATGGCAAATGTGATTGCCGCGGTCCTTTTTGCTGCAGGACATTTGCCT
>JBGVIG010000018.1:0-2997 GCA_045122995.1 Eubacteriales bacterium
GTTAATTTCGGTTCACGCATGGCGTTTCCTTTGATCCTCGTCGGAATCCTTCTCGATGGCTTTACTGCAGCATCAAATTCCAACACAGGCTTTTATATCGCGATTCTCGGTGTTATTCTTTACAGCGCTTCCTTTCTTTTCGCTTTGTTTACACTTCCCGTGGAATTAAACGCAAGCAGCCGCGCAAAAAAAATGCTCCTTGAAGAAGGTATTTTGACACAAGATGAGATGGCAGGTGCCAGAGAAGTGCTGTCCGCCGCGGCAATGACTTATCTCGCTTCCCTTTTGACATCGCTTGTTTATTTGCTTCGGTTTTTGTTCTATGTTCTCACCATCTTCGGAAGAAGAAATAATCGCTAATGCAAAAAGGATTGTCTTATCATAAGACAATCCTTCTTTTGTATAACGAAAAAAAGACCGAGGAAACATTTCCTCAGTCTACTTGTGTGGGGTGGATAATCGGATTCGAACCGACGGCCTCCAGGGCCACAACCTGGCGCTCTAACCAACTGAGCCATATCCACCATATATGGCGTGCCTTGAGGGACTCGAACCCCCGACCTACTGCTTAGAAGGCAGTTGCTCTATCCAGCTGAGCTAAAGGCACATTTGGAGCGGATGATGGGAATCGAACCCACGCGACCAGCTTGGAAGGCTGGAATTCTACCATTGAACTACACCCGCGTTTGCCGCTTTCCTATCGCGCTCATATATAATACCATATATTCGTTTTTTTGTCAATACCTAAATTGAAATTTTTTAATTATTTTTGCGGATTTATTTTGCAAAATATCCGTCTACAAAGCCGTTTACAAAAGCAAGAAGTTCAGGGGTGGAATCTTCGGGAGCAAACTTGGAATCAACCGCATTGAAGCCGCAAAGAACTTTAAGCCAAACAAGTGCTGCAAGATATCTACCGTAAACAAGGCTCATGTGGAATCTGTCACGGTAAAGAGAAACACCACCGTTTGCAATGTCAAATTCTTTTGTCTTTTTGAGATCGGTGACAAGGTTGCCTACAGGAATGATGGGAAGATCATACATATGTGCAAATTTCTGATATGTATCTTCGATCGCCTGGTTCATCTTCTGATGGTCTTTGTCGTAACGGGGGAAATCACCGTGACCGCTACCCTCTTCGTAAGCCCATGTGCGATGGAGATAGATCTTTGCATCTGGACAAAGCGCACGAACTTCTTTATAAACCTCATCAAAATAAGGCTGGAAGGACTCGGGAATACCAGAAAAACCGCTCACCTGCTGCAAGGTGATGATATCCCATTTTTCAGAAAGAACCGCATCGCGAATATTGCTCTTATAGACCATTTTACCGTGGCGCTGATATTCATAATCGGGCGCGTTGGTTTTGAGATTTTCCGCATGACGGGAAAGCGGACAGCCGGGAATATAAAGATTTGCCGCAACGATATCTGTAATGCCTGCAGATTCTGCAATTCTTTCAATATAAGTGGTGCTGTCCTGAGAAAAGCTATTGCCGATTGCTAAAATTTTCATGATAGATTACCATTCCTCTCTTAAAGTTTAATTGCCGTAGGCAAGAATATTTTTCAAAACATCAAGATGATGTTCATAAGCACGTTGTTCTGCTCTCTTAGCAGATTTTGTTGTAGAATACGGCATGGTTTTAATGACAAGCAAAACGTTATTACCCAACGAATCTACGCCTGCGTTAGTGCGGGAATATGTCGTTTTTGGAAAAAAAACCGCGGTGTCATCATAAAGCCATTCTTTCGGAATATCGGGAACAAGTTCCGATATCGGCAAAAAAATGCCAGTGTCCGCATAAATATCATAAACAGCCGGCGTGATAAGATACAGATATTGCGGTTGCACGGTCATGCTGGCAAGATAATTTGTCGCGGTAGCATTGATCGTGCCGGCAAGTTCATTTTCTTTGTCGGAGATAAACCCAAGTCTTTGAAAATTAACATTGATCTCTCCGTTTTCATCATAATCCTCAACCACAAGTTCCAAAGAATCCAAAATATCCTGATACGTCGTGGCTGGGATCTCCGCGTCACCGACATACATGATATAGGCGTCGTATTCTTCTTTTGTAACAAGCTGAACCGTTAAAATAATACCAACAACGAGGAAAAATACAACAATGATAAATGTCCATTTATAATGATACCAAAAATTATCAATCCATTTTAATGTCTTCGACATGATTTTATCCTCCCATGAAATTGAGCAAGGCGGCACAAAAACGTGCCGCCTTTGCAAATTTATGTTTAATCCTTAAGCGGCTTCATCGTGGGGAACAAAAGAACGTCACGGATCGAAGGCTGGTTGGTAAGGAGCATAACAAGTCTGTCAATACCGAAGCCAAGACCGCCTGTGGGGGGCATACCGTATTCCAAAGCGGTGATAAAATCGTAGTCTACTTCTGCATTGGTTTCGGGTTCTTCTTTCTTCTTTTCCGCAAGCTGCTTTTCAAAACGAGCTTTCTGATCAATAGGATCATTCAATTCGCTGAAAGCATTGCCGTATTCTGTTGCACAGATGAAGTATTCAAAACGTTCTGTGAACATGGGATTGTCTTTTTTGCGTTTTGCAAGGGGGCTGTTTTCCACGGGATAATCGTAGATAAAGGTAGGCTGAATGAGCTTTTCTTCAACGTAAGCGTCAAAGATCTCAATGAGAACTCTACCCTTTGTCGCATCGGGTGCCACCTCAACATGAAGTGCTTTCGCAACATTGCGTGCGTCTTCATCAGTTGCCCAATCATTGTAGTCGCAACCTGCATATTTCTTCACAGCTTCTGCCATGGTAAGGCGTTCCCAGTGTGCCATGTCAAGCTCTACGCCCTGATAATTGATGGTGGTGGAACCGCAGATCTTCTGCGCGAGTGTCTTATAGAGATCCTCTACGAGGTCCATCATGCCCTTGTAATCGGTAAACGCCTGATAAAGCTCAATTGTTGTAAATTCAGGGTTATGTTTGGTGTCCATACCTTCGTTACGGAAGATTCTT
>JBGVIG010000019.1:0-3405 GCA_045122995.1 Eubacteriales bacterium
AGGAGTGTTTTGCGCTCGACAATCTTATAATATGGAAGGTATGAAAATGACAAATCAAGCCCATGTAACGTCTGCAGAAAGATATCTCGCGGCGAAAAAAGCTCTTTTTGATCAGAAATACAGCTTTCTCAACGAAAAACAAAGAGAAGCGGTCTATCATATAAATGGACCTTTACTCGTGCTTGCAGGTGCAGGTACCGGTAAAACGACGCTTCTCGTAAACAGAATTGCTTACATATTGAAATACGGAAACGCATATTATTCCGATCGTATTCCCGCATCTCTTGATGAGGAAACGATCGCAGAATTGGAAAATGCGAAAAATGATGATGCGGATCTGGACATGCTTCTCGATTCCTTGGCGGAAAAGAAAGCACCCTTTGTTGCGCCTTGGAATATTCTCAGCATTACGTTTACCAATAAAGCCGCAAAAGAAATGAAAGACCGCTTGGAAAAGATCATCGGCGGCGCAGCAAATGAGCTTTGGTGCGGCACGTTCCATGCGATGTGCTTGCGCATGCTCCGCTCCAACGCGGACAAGATCGGCTTCGCGCGCGATTTTACGATCTATGACACCGATGACAGCAAGCGTGTGATCACCGACTGCATGAAGCAACTGAATATCGATGAAAAAGTGATCCCTGCGAAGTTTATCATGAGCCAGATCAGCATGGCGAAAAACCGCTTGATGACACCGCATGATTATGATGCTGAGGTCAACAATGACCACAAGCTTCAGCAGATCGCTTCCATCTATGTGCTTTATCAGAATCACCTGGAGCAATCCATGGCGATGGACTTCGATGACATCATCATGAAGACTGTCACGATGCTCCGTGACCATGAAGACGTGCGCACTCGCTATCAGAATCAGTTCCGCTACGTGCTGATTGACGAATTCCAGGATACCAACTACGCACAATTTGAATTTGCAAAGCTCATTTCCGGCGTGCATCATAATTTGATGGTCGTTGGCGATGATGACCAGAGCATCTATAAATTCCGCGGTGCTACCATCGAAAACATCTTGCATTTCGATGAAAAGATCCCAGGCACTGCGATCATTAAGTTGGAAGAAAACTACCGTTCCACAGAGAATATTTTGAATGCGGCAAACTCCGTGATCCGTCACAACTTCGGCAGACGCGGCAAAGAGCTTTGGTCCAAAAAGGGCGAAGGCGAAAAGGTTTTCGTCAAGCAGTTTGAAAATCAACATGAGGAAGCAAAATTCCTTGTGAACAAGATCATGGAGCTTGTGATCCGTGAAAAACGCAAATACGACGAGTTCGCGGTCCTTTACCGCACGAATGCACAGTCCAACGCGATCGAAAACGTTTTGATCAAAAGCGGTATTCCTTATCGCGTGATCGGCGGTCACCGCTTCTATGAACGTAAAGAAATCAAGGACGTTCTCGCATATCTTTGCGTTGTCAACAACCCGAAGGATAATTTGCGCCTGGAACGCATCATCAACGAACCCAAGCGAAAGATTGGTGAAGCTACCATGGCGGCTGTTCGCAGAATCGCAGAGGACAGCGGTGTTTGCATGTTTGATATCATGATGAATAGCGCAAAATATCCGACCATTTCCAAAGCACAGAGCAAATTTGTGATGTTTGTTGCGCTGATCCATCATTTGCAGAACCTTGCAAAGACGGCAAAGCTTTCCGATGTGGTTCGTGCGACCATTGAACTTTCCGGCTATATGGAAATGCTCCGCACGGCGGAAGAAAACGGTGACGGTCCCGAACGCCGTGAAAACGTAGAGGAATTTATCTCGAACGCGATCGAATATGAAAATCAGAATGAAAATGCCACCCTCAGCGGTTTCCTCGAGGAGATTGCTTTGGTGACGGATATTGATAATTACGACAGCTCCTCTGAGGCGATCGTTTTGATGACCATTCACAGCGCGAAAGGCTTGGAATTCCCAGTGGTGTTCCTGCCCGGTTGGGAAGAAGGCGTTTTCCCGAGCCAGATGTCCGCGCTTGCACCCGACGAACTGGAAGAAGAACGCCGTCTTGCTTACGTGGCGATCACCCGTGCAAAACAGCGCGCCTTTATCCTTTGTGCAAAAGAGCGCTTGCTTTACGGCAAGACGCAGTATAACCAAAAATCCCGCTTCCTTGACGAGATTGGGGAAGATTACAAGGCGGAGGAGATTCTCGAACAAAAGCCGAAATATCGCACGGAATTTGGCGAAAAGACGAAGAAATTCACGCTTTCCAATGAGTTCACTTCCAAGTCTTCGCTTTCCAGCGACGTTGGTAAGACGAAATCTGTTGAAAGCTTTGTTGCGGGCGATCGTGTCAAACATTATATGTTTGGAGAAGGTACGGTTATCTCTGTTCGTGAAATGGGTGCGGACGTGCTTTACGAAGTGTCTTTCGATTCTGTCGGCACGAAGAAGCTCATGGCGACCTACGCGAAGCTCAAGAAGATATAATTGGGACGCTGTCCCAAGCCCTGCCCAAGGCGCCGCCTCGGGACTCCGTCAAAGGGGTATTCCCCCTTTGAAATCCCATTTGGGAAGGGATAGGATAAAAAATAAAAGGACGGTCTTTAGAGCAGTTCTCTAAAGGACAGTTTTGCAAGAATACGGTATATCTCGAAAGAGGTATGCCGTATTCTTGTTTTTTCGTCCTTATGCGGATTTACGGATTTCTTCCATCGTTTTGAGTAGTTCAGTTTCGTCGGGAAGATCGATCAGACCAACTGCGGTAAAGTAAACATCAATCTTTACGCATTTTCTTCCATTGACCTTTTCGCTATTGTGAACCTCAATTCGGCGGATAAGTCGGTTAATAATTTCGGGGGTCAACGCATCAATATCGGTACACTTTCGGATGGTTTCAAGAAAAATACGAAGATCCACCTTGTCCTGCTCAAATGTCTGTAAGGAATGTTCTGCCTTTGCAACCGATTCTATGAGTGCTTTTTGTTCCGCTTCATATTTGCCCATCATCTTGGAGAAACGGTCATCGGGAGTTTTGCCAAGCACGTTGTCCTCATACAAGCGCTCAATCATCGTATCGATCTCGGAAATTCTGCGCTTATCCTTTTCGATGGCAGCCTTCATATTTCGCACGTTGGTTTCCTTAGTGATGTTATGCTTCTTGGCATACATATAAAGAAACACCGCTTCGTATTGCTGAATGAACAAAGCCACTCGTTTTACAAGTTCAAGCATCATTTCTCTCAAAATAACCTCACGAATAAAGTGTATCGAGCAAGTGCCACGGCTTTCCTTGTATGCGGAGCATCGGTGAAACTCTTGATGAGGCTTAATGCTTTTCGCCGCACAAAAATAGAGTTTGGATTTACAGTCAGCACAGTAGAGCAATCCCGAAAACAGACTTTCTCTGCCCGTTGCAGTATTCCGTCTGCGACCTTCGCGCAATTCTT
>JBGVIG010000020.1:0-16851 GCA_045122995.1 Eubacteriales bacterium
TTATACAGCGAAGCATTGGCCAAGCGGTAGCCTGTTACCGTAGGCGCGGTATCGTCCACGAGAGTGACAGCGTAGGTCACTTCTTTGGCACTGAGCTGAACAAAGATATCTGTTGTTCTAGAAATATCAAGGGTATCCAACGAACCTGCTCCGCCGTTGTATTTCAAAAATTTATTGTTCGGCGTCAGCATATTGGTCCAATCGTTTCGGGAGATGGTGATCATCTCAGCACCGTTACTCACGGTGGTTGAGTCATCAAAAAATTCTCTTTCACGGTACGGTGCCCAGTTCGTGTTATCATTTGCAGGAGGGGAATTTCGCTCGATAGTAACCTTGTCATTGGTCTGGCTGAGGTTACCGATACTTAATGTATACTCCAAATCAGTATCTATATAGTAAGGACGCTCTTGTGGATTGCTAAAATCAAGATCAGGGGATTCCCAATGGCCCGCAGATCTGATCTTATACACACCCGACACGGCAAGCATCGGCACGATATCATAGAGTTTCCAAAGGCCTCCGTGGCCCTCCTCTTTATATAAAGCTTGGATTGATTCTATAAAGTTACCCTTGGGATTACTTTGTGTCTGCCCCTGAAAGACGCCGCTGATGGTTGATGCTTTCGCAACTTCCGTTTCGGGAGAAAAACCGAAGTTGCTCGTGATGTAAATCTGTTCACTCAAAACTTTGCTTGCGCCCTTATATACATAGCCGACGTCGCTGCCGGAGCCGGAAGCAGATCTGTTTTTCACGACCTCTATCGTATCAATGTAGCCGGTGTTTGCAATGATCGTATTTTTTTCAGGATCGGGAATCGCGTTTGTCACGGAAGCGATCGTTACACCGAACTGCGCGGAATAGATGTCACCGCTGTATACGGCAGCGATCTCGGTATGAGATGGACCGTCATATGCACGGACTTGAACGTTGATTTCCTGTTTTTCACCGTCACTTGTCAAGGTGACCGTCTTATCAAGCGGTGCATACTGCAGACCATATGACGCGGAAATATCAAAACTTTTTATGCGAACCTCAACAGGAGCACTCGGCGTACCATCAAGTTCCAGAACCGCAACGTAAAAGGCATTCGCGGTAGTGGACGGTGTTGTCGTCCCGCTCTTCCAGGAAAGCGATACCGTCGGCAACGAATAAGACGCGCCTTTGGCTGCTCCCACCGTGAAGGTTGGCATGAGAATTAAGATATAAGTCAGCAAAAGCAGGATCGCCAGCGCTTTTTGGCTGATTTTATTCATTCTTTTTTTCATTGTTTATTCTCCAAAAACAAATTGGTTGCGTTTTGCGATATCATAAAATACCGCAGACTCATCGAAATATCTTCCCGCAAGCTCTTCGGTCGCCATCTGACCCATCTGATAAAGCGGAACCTTATAGCTGGGAGTGAAGTTTGTTTTCAAAGGATTGTTACCGAAAGTCACGATAATAGAGTTACCTGTGGAGGTCTTATTGTTGAGCTTCTGCAATTCGCTCGGATAAATGAGCGGTCTTGTCTGAATGCTCTGGGAATAAGAGGTGTTTTCCTTGCCGGAGGAAGAACTGCCTTGTGTAACGACAGTAACGTTACCGCAAAGCTCGGAAAATTCTTTACAGGTTCCCATATCGTTGGAACCGATGAACATTTTCACACCGCAGTTACCTTTTACGATATCTGCCACGGTATCACCGTATACGTTGTTGAGCTGTGTATAGGACTGCACCACCATATTGAACCAGATCTTACGGCTTCGACCTACGGTGATCATCTTGTCGAATTTTTCGATCTTCGGCATATTACCGAATTCATCGAGGATATAATATACGCTTCTGGGAAGTGAGAGATCTTCGCGGGAGGAGGATACCTTAATAAGAGATTTATAAACGTTCGTCATGAAAATGGAAGCAAGACCGTGTCTTGTGTCCTTTTCATCGGGAATCTTAACGAAGATCGCTGTCGGTCTTTCAGCAAGATCGGAGGTCTTGAAATCCGATTCCGAGGTCAAAGCACAGATGCCGGAGTCATTGAAAAGAGAAAGCTTTTCAAGAAGCACACTCATGTAAGAGGAACGTGTCTTATCTGCCGCATCGATCACCTGCTTGGCATTTGCCACCGCTTTGCTGAGCGGATTTCTGCCAACGAAATACTCGCGAAGCTCTTTATAATCATCATCGGAATTCTGCAGGATTTTGGACATATTGAAAAGATTGAATTTTTCTTTCGTCATACCAAGCTCCGGGGTTTCGCTGTCTTCCAACATCGCCAGAAGAACCGCCATCGTGATGGCACGCGCACCTTTTTCCCACATCGGGTCATTCTGGTTAGCGACAGGAACAAGTACGCTGACAAGGTCATTCATATCTTCATACATTTCGTCGTATTTCTGTGCGCGGAAGATCTTCACTTCCTGCAAAAGTCTGTCAAAATCTGCAAATGCTCTGCCATCAAATTCATACCAAGGCGCGCCGTACTGAGAAGCATCTGCCGTCAATTTCAGACCGCTCTTGGTAACGTCATCTTCTCTTTCAAACGCCATTTTCGGCGCCTGGGCATATTCCTGATACGTATCCCAAAGAGGCTCCAAGGGATTCCAACGATAGGAATGGTATGTATCACGAAGGTCAAGCACCTTTACGTCATAGCCGCGTGCGGCGAGGAATTTACTGTGAAGGGAGAAAAGCTCACCTTTCGGGTCGGTGATGAGCATGGAGGAGCCCGCGCTCGTCGCCGCAAGAAGCTGGATCATCGGGTTGATGAAGGTCGTCGTTTTACCACTACCCGTACTACCGATGATCAAGCTGTGACAAGGAGAAATGAACGTAAGATTCAGATCATTTTTGCCATCAAAGATCGCACGCATCGGAACACCGTCTTTTTTGAGTGTCGCAAGCTGCGAATATTTGTGAGAATTAAAGAATTTATCTCTTTCCGCGTCGGTCATCCAACGGGAATTTTCGAGGTTTGCGTCGATCTGTCCCAGTTTACCCTTTCCTCGGATACCGCGTCTTGCAAGACCAAGCTCGCCGCGGTTGATAAAGCCATAATACAGCGCATGGAACAAAACGAAGAAAACGAGAAGCGTTGCCCAATAAGCACCGTCCAGGAAGAAGGACGAAAAGATGCGTCGCCAATCCATATCCGAAAGATCGAACTGCGAAACGCGAAGCGCGTGGAACACCAATCCCAAAAACGCGGAGATGAAAATTCCCCAGAAGCCGTTGAAAAGGATCGTGCGCATCATGCCGCTCGCCTTGGAAATGCACCAAAGGGAAATCCTTCCCAGCGTGATCAAGGCAAACAGCACAGGCGCCGTATATATAAACGCCATCACATCAAATGTGCTGTAAACAAGAGTAACACCGAGATACGCCGCGAGAACCGATATTGCGAGGGAGATCAGGAGTGCTTTCATCAATTTCATAAACAATCATATCCTTTCTAAAAAACGCCGCGTAACTTTTCTGTTTATATTTTACTCCATTCCGCCGTGACTTTCAATAGAATCACCATATTCTTCACAAACATTCACAAATTCATTTTGGAGCAAAAAAAGACTGCCGATGATCGACAGTCCTTTTATTTTTTAGCTGATTGTTGCAGGAACCACAACAATAAAAGAAAGATTGCCGTCCCCTTGCACGCAAGTGATTCTGCCGTTCATACTTTCCATGTGCGAGCGGCAAATATAAAGTCCAAGCCCGTGCGCTTCCCCGGCGGTGCTCGTTTCATACGCGCGGAAGATCTTCTGCTCCTCACCTGCCGCGATACCGACGCCGTTATCGGTCACGACGACGGAAACCTCGTCGTTATTTTTTAAAACGGAAAGCATGATCGACGAACAGGACGCATGCTCGACCGCATTCATGATCAAATTCGTTAGTACAGAATTCAGTGTATTGGGCTTCGCGAAAACGTTCGCGTTGTCGCCGTACATCTCAAAGCGGATTCCGTTGGCATCACAGTCCGGCTTCAAGGTGTGGTATACGTCACTTACAACGTCAAGAATGCCAAAAACCTTGGAAGGCTCTGCAACGTACGTCATTTTGGAATAGCTCGCAAGCTCCGTCAGGCTTTTTTCAACGGTCTTGACCTTCATATCAATGATATTCAGTGCTTTGATCTGTTCCGCGTCCTTTTCCTGCTCGATGACCTCGATCAAAAATCTGCGAATGGAAACCACAGGCTTTCGCAGATCGTGAGAAAGGAACCGCAAAAGCTTTTCTCGCTCCGCCAAAAGATTGCGCAGGTCATCCGTTTGACGAATAAGCTCTTTTTCAAAATTTCTCGTTAGTTCATTGTGGCTCTTTTCCAGAATGATAAATTCCTTACAGCCTGAATAAGTTGTTATGACAAGAATCAAAAACGAGATCAAAAATTCAGGAGAAAATACGTGGAGCATCTTATGCTCGCCCAAAACCGTCGATGCCGTGAGCATGCAGGAGATGAGCGGAATCAGCAAAAGCTCTGCTGCACTGACGCTATCAGCGACGATCAGAAGTGCCGCAAGCATACCGAGAACGTAAACGATGCAAAGAATCGCGATCGGCAACTGAATGGCCTCTGCCCCATGCGGAATAAAGACGCTGATAAAAAGCGAGAGCGAGCCGATCATCGCAAGCAACGAAAGCGGCAACCAGAGCGGAATTTTTTTCGTCCGCTTATAGAGTGACATCGCCGCGGCAACGCAAACGATACCGAGAAACGCCTCCTCCAAGGTATGCGCCATCACGCGAGAAAGCATATTTTCATGAGATAAAAGCGCGACCACAAGATAACCAAATACGCCAAACACGATGCTGAGGTTCGGCAAAAACGACATTCGCTTTTTCAGCAGTGTCACAAAAATAAAAAACGCAAAGACGAAGCCCGCAACCACAGCAAGGATAAAAAGCGGCGCACGAAGCATTTCCGCACGTTTGATCACCTCGTCAGGAATCATACGAAGCAAAACGTAGGACGTGACGAGGAGAAAAAGCATGCCCGCAAGGATAAGGCGCGGAAGAATCTTTTTCATGAGTTTCCTCCCACAAAAGCATAACCCTTACCAAAATCCGTGAGGATCAACTCTTTGCCGCCCGTCCCTTCCAGAAGCTTTCTTCTCATGGAGGAGATATGCTTACGAATGGTCGTGGTGTTGAGGGCAGGTGTGTGCCAGATCGCCTCATATAATTCATTGGAAGAAAAAAACTGTCCCGGGTGCGTAATGAGGTAATACAGGACGTTAAATTCACTGGAAGTAAACTGAAGCGGCTTTCCGTTATAATGTACGGTGCGCTTCACCGCATTGACGCGAAGACCGTTTTTGGAAGTTTCGCTTGCGGATTTCGGCAAAAGACGAATGGCGATGCGTCCTTCGAGAAGCTTTGCGGAGCAAGGCTTTACAATATAGTCCACCGCGCCTGATTCAAGCCCCTCCAAAATATGCTCGTCGTTGCCGAGCGAGGAAAGCACAAGGATCGGTGGGGGTGCGTCGGCAAAGCATTTAAAAATATCAAGCCCCGTGCCGTCGGGAAGGATCACGTCGGTCACGATCGCATCAAAATTCTTCACCGAAATATATTTTTTTGCCGCCGCCAAGGTGTCGGCGTGGTATACGCTGTTTTCCGATTCAAAATATGTAATCAGACTTTCCGCTAAGGTAAAATCGTCTTCAATAAAAAGCAGGGTTCTTTCGGAAACTTTCATGGAAAAATCCCCCTCCGAATACTATATTTTCATCTTTGTATTATATCATAACCACGATTGAAAGGAAACAATCCGCGCATGAACAGACAAAAATCCGCATGAACGGGAATTTCTCTCCCCTTTTTTCACAAAGGCAAACAAAAAAATATTGCCATGCCAAGGCATCTCAACGCGAAGATTTTTAATAAAGTTGACAAAACATGAATTTTGTTGTATAATAAATATAATAATGTGTGTTTTTCAAATGATTATCAAGAATGGAAGTGGACTCTTTTATGGATTATGTATCTAGTTGGGATTTTACATTGTCAAACTATAGTGCCGTTTGGGCATTTATGGTGCAGCTTGGATTATTACTGATGTTTTTGATGCTCGGTAATATTCTCCGCCGCAAAATTCCCCTGTTCCGCAATTGCTTGATCCCGTCTGCGCTCCTCGGCGGCGGTGTTTTGCTGATCGTGAATATCATCTGCAAGCAATTCAACTTTGTCCTTGTCGACAATCGACTCATGCAGGTCATTACATACCACTGTTTGGCGATCGGTTTTGCCGCGATGTCCTTGAAAACAGAAAAGAGCGCCCACAAGACCAAGCGTTGCCAAGTTCTCGAATTCGGCGCTTTGCAAGGCGGCTCCTATATGTTGCAGGCATTCGTTGGTCTTGGAATCACACTGATCCTCTTCTTCTTGACACGGCACGGCGAAAAAGTCATCTCCTATATTTGCGGTTTGATCTTGCCTTTGGCATACGGTCAAGGTCCCGGCAACGCACTCAGTTGGGATATCAACTTCACCAACACCCCTGCCACACAGTTTGCAGGAAACGGCAGCTTTGGTCTGTCGCTTGCTTCAATCGGTTTTGTGGTAGCCTCCGTATTCGGGGTTCTTTACATCAACATTTACAAAAAACGCAGCAATCTCTACGTTCGCAAAGCAAATCATTTTGAAGAAGTAGTCGACCAGACCAATCCCAGCGGTGAAGAAATTCCCGACAATGAATCTGTCGATAAATTTACCTTGCAGGTAGGTTTTGTGGCATTGGCATATGCACTCTCCTTTGGTTTCATGTGTCTTTTGGGTGTCATCTCTGATTTCACAAACAGTATCGCTTGGGGCTTCAATTTCCTTTGGGCATCTTTGGCTGCAATTTTGATCAGAGGCGTTGTTAAACAATTGCGCAAACGCAGCATGATGCACCGTGAATACATCAACAATTATCAAATGGACCGTATCTCCGGCTTCTCTTTCGACCTTATGATCGTTGCTGGCGTTGCAGCCATTGAGATCAACGATATCAAAGACTATATTCTCCCCATCGTGATCCTCAGCTTGATCGGCACATTGATTACTTTCGTTTATATCCGTTTGGTTGCCAAGGAATGCTTTAAGGGCTTTGAACATGAATTTTTCCTGATGAGCTTCGGTACCATGACAGGCACCGCTTCCAACGGTATGATCCTCATGAAAGAGATCGACCCCGGACTAAGAACTCCTACCTCCAGCTTGTATATCCTTTCGAACTTCCCTGCGATGGTCATGATCGCACCGCTTCTTTTCTTGCTCGGCTTTGCAGGAAAATCTCCGATGAATGCGATTATTGCTTGTGCTATCTTCTTTGTTCTCTGGCTTCTTTACACTATCTATTTGTTCCGCAGAAAAATTTTCAAAAAGCGGTATAAAAATGAGCCTGAAAACGTTTGGAAGGACAAGTCTTAATAAAATTAAATAAACTTCAGCTATTACTATTTGTCTGATATAAAAATACCGCATGGGTTTCTCCTCCTTCCCATGCGGTATTTTCTACCTTTTCTTTGCGAAAAGAAAAGGTAGAGCCAAAAGAAACGATTCGTGGTGCTTCTGCCTTTGTTTTGCGCAAAGTTAAACAGAAACAACCACCTTTTCTTCACAAAAAGAAAAGCGTGGAGCCAAAAGAAACGAATCGAAAGCACTCAAATCTCTTTCTGCATCTTTCATTTTCAGGATCCGCATCAAATCAAAGCTACGCACCCATTGGTTGCGCAATAGGAAAGTATAGTTGGTTGCTTTTTTCGAGGATCTATGCTATCATAATAGCACAACATACCCCCAAGGAGGATTTCCATGAAAAATCTCGGTGAACAGATTTATTTTTACCGCCGAAAATGCGGACTTTCTCAACTCGACATCGCGGAAAAGCTTGAAGTTTCTCGTCAATCCGTTTCCAAATGGGAGAATGGTGCCGCAACGCCTGAGCTTGAAAAAGTGGTGAAGCTTGCGGAACTTTTTGAAATTTCCATCAATGAATTTCTTGGCATGGATACCGCGTCGGAAAAAGAGCCAAAGGCGATCAATTCCGCTGACAGTCAAATCGTCATCACCATCAAAAAGCCATCTTTTCGCCGTCGCACAAAAGATACGCACGCCAAGCTCTCCCCGAAAAAAATCATGGGGCTTGGCATACTCATCATTGGCATTCTGTTTCTTCTTATCATGAATCTGTTTTTCTGGCACAACGACGGTTTTTCCACATTCTTGTGGGGAATCCTCTTCCTCTCCTGCGCCGCTATCTTCTTTTTTGAAAGTAAGCATTGCATTCTTTTTTGCACTTGGGCATCTTGGATTTGGACATACTCTTTTTTTTGCATCGGACAAAATACACCGTTCCGTGCCATCACTATCACCATAGTCCTTGTGGCAGTCACCCTATTTTATTTCTGGAAAACACCAAGCTTTTCCCCGCCGAAAACCCTAAAACCGCTCGCGATCGGCGCGATATGCTCTGCCGTATTGTTTTTCCCATTAAGAATCGGTGCCACACGCCTTGCACATCTGCTTTTGCCGGCGCTTGGAAAAATCAAAGACAGTTATCTTGCATTTTCGCTGACCTGCCTTGCCTTCGATCTCAAGTCACTTGCAGAGATCAGCGTGATCACCGTCTTCATTTTCAGCATCGCACCCCTTTTTCGCTTGCTGCTCGATTACATCAAAAAAACCAAATGTGCCTAACCACACTGGGATTCCTAAGGGCCAATGTCCCTTAGGCAGGTGCAGGGCGGCGCCCTGCCGGATCGAGGGCAGAGCTATCGCAATAAAAAAATCCTCCGCATGAAGCGGAGGATATTTTTTGCAATTTACGCCTGAGCAGCTTTTACGATAACGGTGAAGTCGTCGGATTTGAGGGAAGCGCCGCCGATAAGACCGCCGTCGATGTTTTCCATAGAGAGGAGTTCAGCTGCATTTGCTGCGTTCATGGAACCACCGTACTGAATGGTGATCGCTTCAGCAGCTTCTGCGCCGTAGAGGGAAGCAACAACGTCACGGATCTGTGCGCAAACTTCTTCAGCCTGAGCAGCAGTAGCAGTCTTGCCGGTACCGATTGCCCAAACGGGTTCGTATGCGATGATAACTTTCTTAAGGTCTTCAGCAGATACGCCAAGAAGAGCGATCTTGGTCTGTCTTGCAACAGTTTCATAAGTTACGCCCTGTTCACGTTCGGTGAGAGTTTCACCAACGCAAAGGATTACGTTAAGACCGTTTGCAATACCTGCTTTGAGTCTGCCGTTTACAGTTACGTCAGTTTCACCGAAGTACTGACGGCGTTCGCTGTGACCAACGATAACATATTTTACGCCGCATTCTGCGAGCATTTCGCCGGAAATTTCACCGGTGTATGCGCCTTTTGCTTCCATGTGTACGTTTTCAGCGCCGATTTCGATGTTAGTGCCTTTGGTTGCTTCAACAGCAGCAGCAATATCAACGAAAGGAACGCAGAGAACGATTTTGCAATCGTCAAGACCTGCAACCTTGGGAGCAAGTTCATTCATAAACGCGGTGGTTTTTGCGGGAGTCATATTCATTTTCCAGTTGCCTGCGATAACTGCGGCTCTTTTTGCCTTGTTCATTGTACTAATACCTCTTTTCTCAAAAATCAAACTGTTTCTTAAACGATATTATTTATCGAGAAGGCATGCAATTCCGGGGAGTTCCTTGCCTTCGAGGAATTCGAGAGATGCACCGCCACCTGTGGAGATGTGGGTGATACGATCAGCAAAGCCGAGCTGTTCGCAAGCTGCTGCGGAGTCACCGCCGCCAACGATGGTAATAGCATCGGATTCAGCCAAAGCTTCTGCTACAGCAATTGTACCTTTTGCCAAAGTGGGGTTTTCAAATACGCCCATAGGACCATTCCAAACAACAGTCTTTGCGCTCTTAACAGCGTTTGCAAAGAGTTCTTTGGTCTTGTCACCGATGTCAAGACCCATTTTGTCAGCAGGGATTGCATTGGAAGGAACAGTTTCAACATCGATAGGAGCGTCGATGGGGTTCGGGAAATCAGCAGCAATAACAGTGTCGATGGGGAGGAGGAGTTTTACGCCTGCTTCTTCAGCTTTTGCCATCATTTCTTTGCAGTAATCAACCTTTTCAGCGTCGAAGAGGGAGGTACCGATGGAATAACCCTTAGCTGCAAGGAAAGTATAAGCCATACCGCCGCCGATGATAAGAGTATCAACTTTGGTGAGGAGGTTGTTGATAACGTTGAGTTTGTCAGAAACCTTTGCACCGCCGAGAATAGCAACGAAAGGACGAGCAGGATTTTCAAGAGCTTTGCCCATTACGCCGATTTCTTTCTGAATAAGGTAGCCACAAGCTGCGGGGAGGAATGCAGCAACGCCTGCTGTGGAAGCATGAGCGCGGTGAGCAGTACCAAATGCATCGTTTACATAGATTTCAGCGAGAGAAGCGAGTTCTTTGGAGAAATCTTCGCCGTTCTTTTCTTCTCTTGCATCAAAACGAATGTTTTCGAGAAGAACAGCTTCGCCTGCGTTCATAGCAGCGATCTTTGCTTTTGCATCTTCACCAACGATATCGGTAGCGAAGGTAACTTTGCCGCCGAGGTATTCGTTGAGGCGATCAGCAACAGGTTTCAAGCTGAGTTTGGTTCTGTCTTTGCCAGCTTTTGCGAGAAGTTCTGCTTTTGCAGCTGCCTGTTCGTCGGCAGGAAGAGCTTCTACTTTCTTCTTTTCTTTCTTGGTAAGACCGAAGCCTTCGGTAAGAACATTGTGAGGTTTGCCCATGTGAGAGCAGAGGATCACTTTGCAGCCTTTGTCAAGGAGATATTTGATGGTGGGGAGAGCTTCCACAATTCTCTTGTCGCTGGTGATCACACCGTCTTTGAGCGGTACGTTGAAGTCGCATCTTACAAGAACTTTCTTGCCGGCAACGTCAATGTCTTCAATATTCATTTTGTTGTAGTTCATTGGTTAACACCTATCCTTTACTATAATTTTACACTTTAAGTATAGCACGATACTATGACATTTGCAATATTTTTTTGCAAAAAATCAACAAAAAACACATTTTGCGCCCTTTGGCAGAGCCACAGGACAGCGCCTTGTGCGGATACACTTGCAAGCACTTAGTTTGCGCCGCGAAGAATATCGCCTTCGTGAACCGCAAAAGGAACCGGAACGGTGAACTCCATAAAGGGGTGCGGTGCGCTTTCCACATCTTCACCGTTTGCATTTTGCATCGAAGAAACAACAAAGCCGCGTCCGGGCTTGCCGGGTGTGATGATCTCGACCGCATCACCAACTTTTGTTTTGTTGCGCTGAATGAATTTGCCAACGCCTGTTTCTTGATCGTAGCCCACGCAAACCGCAAGATACGATTTTTCACGCAGATAACCAGGCTGTGTGCAGATCTGCGCGTTTTCCATCGGGGAGTCAAAATAATAACCGGTGCAATATTCTCTGTGGCTGACAGAATCGAGCTCACGAAGCCAACATTCATCAAAGCGATAATTTTCGCCGTCCTTTATGTAGCCGTCGATCGCCGCGCGATAGGCGTTTGTGACAACAGCCGTATAATAAGCGCTCTTCATTCTGCCCTCGATCTTAAAGGACGTAATACCGCTTTCGATCAATTCGGGAACGTGTTCCACCATGCACATATCTTTGGAGCTCATGATAAACGTGCCATCGGGGTGTTCTTCGATCGGGAACGGCATATCGGGACGTTTTTCTTCACGAATCGTATAATTCCAGCGACAAGGCTGTGCGCAAGCACCGCGGTTGGCATCTCTGCCGACAAGTGCATTGGAAAGCAAACATCTGCCGGAGAAGGAAACGCACATCGAACCGTGAACGAATGCTTCGATCTCCAATTCCGCAGGAATATTCTTGCGGATCTCACGAATCTCTGCAAAAGAAAGTTCTCTGGCAAGCACCACGCGTGTCGCACCAAACTTCTGCCATGCGATCGCGTCTGCAGAGCTGACAACACCCGACTGCGTGGAAATATGCAGCTCTGTTTTCGGCAAAAGCTCCTTGACAAGCGTCATAACGCCGATATCCGCCACAATCGCCGCATCGGGCGCACCGTTGGGAAGCACGGCAAGCTTTTTCAAAAATTCGATGAGTTCGGGATATTCATGCTCACGGGGCATGGTGTTCAATGTCAGATAGATCTTCTTTCCTCTTTCATGTGCATAACCGATGGCATCATTCAGCTCTTCCAGTGTGAAATTATCTGCCGCCGCACGCATACCGAAGCGGTTATAAGCAAGATACACCGCATCGGCACCGTAAAGAAATGCCATCTTCATCTTTTCAAAATTGCCCGCGGGTGACAAAAGTTCAATCATAAAAGTTCCTCCAAGTCAAAATATCATGAGTTTCTGCAAGCTTCGATCGCCGCGAGATGCTCCGCATATGTGCGGGAGAAGATCGTGGTCTTATCTTTTGCGGAAACAAAATAGTAAAAATCCGTATCGGCAGGCCGTATTGCCGCCGTGATCGCATCAAGACCGGGTGAGCAAACCGCTCCCGGCGGCAGACCTTTATACCGATAGGTGTTATAAGGGCTGTCCAAATTTTTAATATCCTCGCTCGTCGGCGGCGTCATATCCCCTGCGATCTCTTTCGCGTATTTCACAGTCGCGTCGCTTTCAAGAAAGGTATATCGTTTGCTGCTGAGTCGGTTTCTGAAAACCGAAGAAATCTTCGTCATGTCAGCGCGGTAATATGCCTCTGCCTCAATAATGGACGCAAGTCTTACCGCCTCGTCCACAGAAAAGCCGGCGGATAGCGCTTCCAAACGCAATTTTTCATCAAATTTGCGGTCGAAATTCTGCAAAAGCTTCGTAAGAATCTCTGTTTCACTCGAATCCGCATAAACAAAATAGGTATCGGGAAAAAGATAGCCGTCCAGCCGATAAGCTCTTCCCTCCACCGCAGGAATCTCGGAAAGATAATCATAACCGAAATTGCCGCCGTTTTGAATCAGATCCACAAAACCTTCCCTTGTGCCGATCCCTTTTTCCACAAAAAGGTTGATAATCTCGTCTGTAGTATACCCTTCAGGGATCGTCACCTTGATCTGTGTACGGGAATTCTTCTTCGGAGAAAGCGAAAGATGCAGTTCATCATAGCTCATCGCGCGGTCAAGCGTAAATTCTCCCGCACGATATTCATCGTTCCAGCCGCGAAAACAAGCATAAAGCTGAAAGATCCGTGGGAAACGAACCAGTTTTTCTTTTTTCAAAATGGCTGCCACATCTTCTCTGTCTGCCCCCTCCGGGATAATTAAAGAAACCTCTCCTTCATCTGCCGTGAATGCGAAAACGTCCCCTGCGATAAAAATCACCGAAAGCGACAACACAAGAGAGATTAAAAAAGAGATGCCAATGATTTTGCCGAATTGCATAACTGCCTCCGTTTGCATTTTTTCTTATTTTGCAACGAAGGTTCTTTTTTCATTCAGAGAAAAACATCGAGAATCGAAAAAACAAGAAAACAAATGAGAACAAGCCACAAACTCGGCGCGCTTACGATATCCGAAAACACCCAAAAGCCTTTACCTTTCGGAACGCGAACGGGAGGCTCGTCCTGCTTGCGTGTGCCGAGAAGAAGCGCCGCCATGCGGAAAAACGCAAACAACGCAAGCAAAAACAGCACACCGAACAAAAGAATAAATAATACACGGCTTTCTCCGTCCAGCGTCATCAGATAGATGCGCCGCTCTGAGAAAAGCACGAAAAGATTATACAAAAAATGAGAGATCACCGCCGTTTTCACATCGCCCGAAAGAAAAACGACCAGTGCAAGAACGATACCGTTCAAAAAATACAGTGGAAACATCGTAAAGGAAAGGTGTGCCACAGCAAAAAGAAGTGCCGACATGAAAACCGCACCAAAAACACCCGCAAAGCGGTATTCCAGCATCACGATGCCACGGAAAAAATATTCCTCACAGATCGCAGGCACTGCCGCAAGCGTGAACACCATGAAAAGCCCTTGTCCAAAAGAAGCGGGCGCTTGCATCGGCGTATACGCGCCATTATGTAACACACCGAACCGCCAAAGCGAAGAAAAAAGGATCATCAAAAAGGCGGCAAAAACAGAGAGCCACAGCGCTTCCCCCGAAATTTTTCGGTTTGGGATCCGAAGCAAAAGGTTTCCTCTGCAAAAAAGATACGCGATCATCACGCCAAAAAATGCGATCACTGTCAAAATCGCAATGGCGACATGGTTTTTCACGTCAAAAAAGCCGAAAACAATAAAAAGCGCCAACACGACAAATGTCAGCGCAGGCGCTAAGGTAAACGGATTGTTCCGCCTGTTATTTGCCGGCATAAAAGCCTCTTTCACTGATGACCACGTCCACGGAAACGTCAAATCTTCCGTGCGGCACGGACTTCAAAATAAAATCCTCATAAGCCACACCGATAGAGGCGAGCTTAAATTTCCCGAAGAAACGATCATAATAGCCGCCGCCATAGCCAATGCGATAACCGCGCTTGTCATAAACAACGGCAGGAACGATGCAAAGCACGTTTTTGCCATCTGCCTCGGCAGGAACGAAGGGGGCAAGGCTCGTTTTCGGCTCAAAAAGGCCATATGCTCCTTCTTCAAAATCTTCTTCGGAATTCACAAAATAGAAGATCATCGAGTGATCCTCTGCGTTGCATTTCGGAAATGCCACTCTTTTCCCTGCCGCGACAGCTGCACGGAACAAAGGCATCAGATCCACTTCTTTTTTGATAGGATAATACATCAGCACGATATCCGCATAGCGGTACGTTGCCGCAGAAAGGATATTCGCACAAATCTTGGCATCGCGCGCCGCGCGGACCGCGGGGGAGAGTGCCTCACGGCGTGCAAGATAATTTTTTCGGATATCAATCTTATGTTTGCGAATTTCGTACATAAGCATCGCTCCTTTCGAAAAAACAATAAATCAGTCGGCAAGCACAGATGCGCGAAGCGCTTTCGCTTTTTCTTCACCGTAGAGTGCTTCTGTCAGCATGAGTGCAAAGTCAAGCGCCACACCGGCACCTGCCGCAGTGATCACCTTACCGTCACAGCAAACTCTCTTTTTGGAAATCACAGCACCTGTGAGATAGCTTTCAAAGCCGGGGAACGAGATCGCTTCCTTGCCCACAAGATAACCTCTTTTTCCGAGAACAAGGGGGGCTGCACAGATCGCCGCAAGAAAACCGCCGTTTGCGCTTACGCGACGAAGCACCGTATTCACCGCGTCACTTTCATCGAGATGATTCGTGCCGGGCATACCGCCGGGAACGACAGCCATATCATAGCTTTCTTTTGCTGCTTCTTCCGCAGTCATATCCGCGATTACACGAATACCATGAGAGCCGCAAAGCTCCGTGCCGCCAACACCTGCAAGCGTCACCTCAGCACCTGCGCGACGAAGAATATCCACCGCGGTCAACGCTTCGATCTCCTCCGTGCCGTTTGCAAAAAACAAAATTACTTTTTTCATAAAGCTTCTCCCAAATTACTTAATATCGAGAATTTTTGTAACCTCTTCAAAGATCTTCGCGGTGATCTCCTCCTGCGGAAGCGGTTCTCTGCCTTCATAGCAGACGATATCCGTCCAGCCGAGGTGATCGGAAGCATACGTTGCCGCTCTGTAGCAACGCTCCATATAATCCGCATCAAGCTCATGGATATCCTTTTCCTGACCGGTTGCGGCACTGCGTTTTGCCACAAGCTCCATGGCGATCTCGTATTTCATATCGAGGAAAAGCACCACCTTGGGACGCGGGATCCCAAGCTTTGTGTATTCAAAATCTTCCGCCCACTCGATGAAATTCGCCCAATCATCACGCTCCATTTTGGCAAGCTGATGGATCTCGTTGGAGGAAGTATATCTCGTTGCGATCACGATGCTGTCCTTTTTCTCATAAAATTCTTTCCAATCTTTCATATAGGACGCATAGCGATCCACTGCATAGAACGAAGACGCCGCATATGCATTCACGTCATCGGGCTTTGCGCCGAAATCACCGGCGAGATACATACGCACAAGGGCAGAGGAATCGCTTTCATAGTCCGGGAAAGAGATGACGCGAACATCTCTTCCCTGATTGCGCAGTTCTTCTGCCAAAAGCGGTGCCTGCGTAGATTTTCCGGAGCCGTCAAGCCCTTCAATAACAATTAGTTTTCCCATAATATCTAAATAAAAGTCCTTTCCGGCATTCGGTCTTTGCCGAATGTACATTTGACCGTTCGATTACGATTGCTCGTCCGAGCTTTCTTCGGCGCCGTCGGTCGTTTTTGTTTTCATATTCAAATATTGCTCGCGCGAGAGCAGAACCGTACGAGGTTTTTGACCGTCAGGCTTGCTGACGATGCCGCGGCGTTCCATCACGTCGATGAGCTTTGCCGCTCTGCCATAGCCCAAAGACAAGCGTCTCTGGATGAGCGAAGTGGAGATCTTACCCGATTCCACGGCAAGCTCGATGGCGGCATCCAGCATCGGATCGACGTCCTCGCCGTCGTCCATTGCGGCATCGGCAGCTGCAGCAGATGCTGCCGCTTTGCCCTTTTTCTGTCCGCAAACGGCGGCATTCTTTTCGATCTCTTTGATGATATCGTCGGAATACGTCGCTTCCGTGCTCTGCGCCTTGATAAAATCGATAACATCTTCAATTTCCTTTTCGGAAACGAACGAGCCCTGAACACGGATAGGCTTGGACGAACCGACGGGCGAGAAGAGCATATCACCCTTACCGATCAGCTTCTCAGCACCCTGTGTATCGATGATGATACGGGAGTCGATCTGGTTGGAAACGGTGAAGGCAATACGAGACGGGATATTGGCCTTGATCAGACCCGTAATAACGTCTGTGGAGGGTCGCTGTGTACCGATAATGAGGTGCATACCTGCGGC
>JBGVIG010000021.1:0-3058 GCA_045122995.1 Eubacteriales bacterium
AGGGTTATCGAAGCTTTCATAACGGGTGAGCGAGTGCAAAAACGCATCGCGTTTTTCCGAGCGATACCCCACAAAGCAAGGAGTTTCGGAAGCATAGTTTTGCTATGCGCGCGAAACGACTATGCGACTGGGGAGGGCAGGGTCTTGAAAACCTCCGCGTGTCAGTTCATCTTATTCTTCAAAAAGCCTTGTATTTACAAGGGTTTTCGCACTTTTCCATCTTGCGGAATTTCGCAGTTCTCGCGTAAAGTTCTCGCAAAAATCGGTGTTTCCACACCGCCACAATTTCATACGGAGGGTTATCGAAGCGGTCATAACGAGGCAGTCTTGAAAACTGTTTGACGGTTCCCGTCACGTGGGTTCGAATCCCACACCCTCCGCCAATTTTCACAAAAATGTGAGCTAAAAACACTTGAAATTCGGTTAAAATGCCGAAAATCAGGTGTTTTTTCTTTTGTCCCATGAGAGAACTCAAATGTAAATTCGCAGGGATTTTCGGTTTTTATGGGATTTTGGGAGAGAACGCTTTTTTCTTGCAAAAGTTCGATTTTCCCTGCACCCACAAGGCTTTTCAGCTTTCCCAAGAACTCGTTTTTTTAGAAATCTCGGGCGCTTTTACGGTGTTTTCCATGATTTTTGCCGCATTCTCCTTGCTGTTCCAGTCCAAATGGGTGTAAAGATTGAGGGTAATGCTGACCGTGGAATGCCCCAAATACTCCTGAACCTCTTTGGGTGAAAGCCCTTTTTTATGCATGAGGGACGCACAGGTGTGGCGCAGATCGTGGAAGCGGATCTTGCGAAGCCCGTGCTTCTGGAGAAGCTTCGGGAAGGTATCCTCGATGTATCGGGGCTTGAAACGGTTGCCAAGCTCGTCCGTGAAAACGTAGTCAAGATCCTCCGTGTTGTAGCAGTTTCCACAGAATTTGCGGTTGCGCTTCTGCACGTCTTGCCATGCGAGAAGCTGTTTCTTCAAACTTTCAGACATGGGAAACGTGCGGTGGCTGGACTTGGTTTTCGTGCGATCGGATGCGATGATGACCGTTTCGCCGTCGATGCGTGTGTCCGTGACGGTATGGTTGATGGTGATCGTATTTTCCTTGAAGTCAATGGCTTTCCACCGAAGTCCAAGCACCTCACTGCGGCGCAAGCCGAGAAGTGCGGTGACGTAGATGAGAAGCCCCAGCTTGTGATCGGCAGTTTTCTCGATCAGCTCTGCAAGCTCCTCCTCGGAGTAGAACGTACCTTCATAGCGTTCAGCCTTTGGCGGATCGACTTTATCCACAGGGTTGTTAGGAATCAAATCCATACGGTATGCGTATTTCAAAAGGCGGTGCATCAAGGTGTGTTCATGACGGACGGTGGTGGCGGAAAGTGTTTTCAGCTCGTGCAGATAAAACGACTGCAAATGCTTGGGCTTTACCTCCTGCAAGGTCAGATTCAAGCGTTCAAAATAGGGAATAAATTTCTTTTCGATGGTGCTTTGATAACCGCCGAACGTGGTCGGCGCAACGGTTGGTTTTGCGTAATCAAGCCACAAACGCATATATGCGGTGAAGGGCATCGTGCTATCCAAGGCATCAAATGCGCTGTCCTCCTTCGGGGGAACGAAGGTGCGGCGATACTCTTGCAAAAGTGCTTCCGCACGGCGCTTATTGCCTTTGACGGGAAGCTTGGTGGAAAACCATTTCTCTTTTCGCTTGCCTTCACTGGTTTTGTAGGTGATGACGCAATAGAAATAACCTTTTTTCTCGGTTAAGTGTCCTGAATACATTTATTTTTTTCTCCTTTCAATGTACTTGCACACAGGACGGGAATCAATCGGATGGCATCATTATACCCGATTTGTTCTATTACGTCAAATGTGCAAACACGGTGGAATTTGATTTTGGTTCGAAGTTTTTGAAAAAATATTGACAAAAGAAAAGTTTTTTAGTATACTGTAACGATTTAACGGTGCACAGTTAGATGGTCGGTTAGGGGAGAATAAACTTGTTTAGGAGATTAAATATGCATGATTTTTGTTATGTGGCGAGAAAAAGCGCAGCGCCCTTAAAGGCTGAATTAATTGAAATTATTAACCAAGTTCAGGATTTAGTGAGGGAAAAATTTACTTTTCAATATACTTTTGTTGGTAGCTCCAGCCGAAATATGATTACTTATGATCGAAATTCTAACATTGGATTTGACTTTGATGTAAACATTGAAGTTAATGACGATGAGGAAAATTATTCGGCATCTGAAATTAAAAACACTATCCGATCAGCTTTGGATCGCATTGCTCCTCGGTACGGATACTCATATTGTGAAGATTCCACACGGGTATTGACGATAAAAGTTATCGATTATAGCCATTCTCGCATTGTGCATAGCTGTGATTTTGCAATCGTAAACAACTATGGAAATGGAAAACAACAATACATCCGTTACAATAAAGATACGCAAACATACACATGGGAAGAGCAATCCAAGGGGTATCTATATCTGCCCGAAAAAATTGACTGGCTGAAAAAGAAAAAACTTTGGAATGAATTTTTAGATTATTATATTGAAAACAAGAATAAAAACATGGATCCTGACAAGCATTCGAGAGCGATTTTTGCGGAGTCGGTAAATGAAATGTGCCAGAAGAATGGTTATAAAAAGTGATATCTTAACTTTCTGCCCAATGGGCGAGAAGTTATTTTTAATGAAATTCCCGACCATTGGTCAGGTACACTTTGACTCCATTGGTGTCGAAGTTAGGAAATGGGGCACCAGTGGTGTCAAATTTCAGTTGGAGATAATTATAGGCTTTCTCTCTTACCAAGAGCTTGGCAAATTTAAGTGACGGTATTGTTTCTCAGTCGGTTTTATGATATAATTAAGTTGATAGAAACATCGTAGCATGAGAGATTGGCAAGCAGTATTTAATGTCGAAACTGGGTGATTGCCGGTAAAACAGAACGATAAATAAGAATTTGACGAGGTGAGGAAATGATTGAATTGTATGAACCTCAGGTTGAGGACTTGTGGTTTAAGGAAAAAATGATGGGTGACGAGCAAACCATGTCTTACAATC
>JBGVIG010000022.1:0-1374 GCA_045122995.1 Eubacteriales bacterium
AGCTTCTTTTGCCACGGTCACTTTTTTATCAAGCGAAGTATTTTCCAGCGCCACAAGCGCCGTCATGATCTTCGTCGTGCTCGCCATACCGCGACGAAGATTTTCGTCCTTGCCAAAAAGAATCTCTCCCGTTTCAGCATCTATCAGCACCGCGCACCTTGCGGAAACGCTCGGTGCCTCGGCACAGACAGCGCTCGGACAAAAGCAAAAACAAACGGTAAAAATTAAGCAAAAAACAATAATCTTTTTCAAAAAGAGCCCTCCTCTTTCCATTTCTATCAAAACAATATGAAAAAGGAAAAGCTCTTATGAATGATTTTATTCTGTTTGTTCTTCCGAAGCGGTGTTTTCGGATTCCTGCGCTGCATCAGCTTCGCCGTTCTCACCCTCGGCCTTTTCGCCCTCGGATTTTTCGGCTTCTGCTTTTTCTGCTTCTTCAGCAGCTTTCGTTTCTTCTTTCTTTTTCTTGCGTTCCGCAAGCATATTTTTGATCTTCGAAATAATGTCGGGTGCCTTATCCACGATGCTTTCGAGAGAAGAACCAATGTCACCGCCTGTAGGATTGTTGATATTGAGAAGCTCAACGCTGCCGTCCGCACGAACGACAAGGAAACCAACAGGTGTCACGGAAACACCGGTGCCGCCACCGCCGCCGAAATTATTTTTACCCACAGCCGCGGAATTTTTACCTGCGTAGTCATTGCCACCGCCTGCGTAGCCGACAGACACCTTGGAAATAGGAATGATTGTTGTGCCTGCGGAAGCGGAGATCGGATCACCAACGATAGTATTGGTGTCTACAAGCTCGCGAATGCTTTCGAGCGAAGAAGAGATCAGATCGCTGATCTTGGTTTTCTGCGTGGTTTTCTGATTATCCATAAGAAAATCCTTTCTATCGAAGGCTTAAGCCTCCGGTTTGGTTTTATTTTTAACAAAAGCAATGCCCGCCGTCAGTGCAAGCGCAAGAACTTTCCAAAGGTTTGTGGAAAAGTCGATCTTGATATTCGCTTTTGATTTCTCGCCTAAAAAGTCTGCCTGAACCCCCACGGAAGCGCGTCTTGGAACGCGGAAATTCATGGTGTTCTTTAAGATTTCAAAAAGATTGGAAGCCGCACCCGCAACAGCACCGTAAAGCACCGCTGTTTTTGCGGCGTCGCCTGTCGCGACGGTGATTTCAAAGGTCTGAAGGCGGATACGTACCGAGCGCGGAAGCTTTTTCAGCACCGCCAAAACGATGCGAAGCAGGAGTTTTATAAGGTATAAAAGTTCTTTTTTGGAGCGTTTCTTTTTCGGTTTTGCTTTCTTTTTCTTCACCGAAGAAGTTTTTTTGGTGCCGCTCGCACTCTTTTTCGCTTTCCTTTTCTTTTTCTTCTT
>JBGVIG010000023.1:0-3774 GCA_045122995.1 Eubacteriales bacterium
CATATTATTGAAAAGATTGAAGCTTTGGAACACCATACCCATGCGCTGACGAGCAATGTTGATGTCCAAATGATGCTCCGACTGAAATTTTTTCATCAGAGCTGCATATTCTTTGCCTTCACGTTTTTTGAGAAGATCTTCTTCTTTGATCTTGCGGATCGCAAGAATTCTGATTTCATCAGGAGAAAGCGAAGGATTTTCTTCAGCAAGCGTTTTGGAAAGCGAAGCAAACGTCTTGGAGGAAGCTATAATATCAGGGTGGAGATAAGGATCGACCTCTGTCACAAGGCTGTCGCCGAGCCAAACTTCGCCGTAAGTCGGCACTTCAAGCAGGTTCATGCAACGAAGGAGCGTGGATTTACCACTGCCGGAGGGGCCAATGATAACCACGCGTTCACCCTTTGCGATCTCGCAGGAAACGCCGCGAAGAACGGAGATATCTCCGAAATTTTTATAAACATTCTTAACGCTTATCACCGGAACGAAGTCTCCTTTCCATAATATTGAGTCCGAGAGTGATGATCATAATGATCGCGATATAAATAACTGCCATCGCAAGGAACGGGATCATATATTCATAAGTACCCGAACCGATGGAGCGGAACGCTTTATAAAGGTCAACGGCGCCAACAAAGCTGACAACGGAGGTTTCCTTGATAAGCGAAATAAATTCATTACCGAGCGTAGGAAGAATATTCTTCACCGCTTGGGGAATGACGATCTTCCACATGGTCATGCCATAACGAAGACCCAGCGCACGGCCTGCCTCCATCTGACCTGCATCAACAGAAAGAATACCGGAACGCATGATCTCGGAAACATACGCACCACTATTCAGACCGATAATAACTGTCGCTACGTTGACAGAGGGAAAATTGAGGCCCAACATCGGCAAAATAACAAAATAGCCGAGAAGGAGCTGAACCACCATCGGTGTGCCGCGGAAGAAAGCAACGTAAACGTTGCTGATCTTATTGAGAATGGAAAGTCCCACGTTCTTTTTGGGCTGTACGGCGATCGCTGCGATGATCGTGCCGATCACGATACCGATGATCAGACCGATAATGGCGATCACCATCGTATTGCGAAGACCGATCAGAACTTCCGTGTAACCACCCTTTTCATAAAAGGCTTCCCAAAAGATCACGAGTTTTTTCTGAAAAGAAGCAAAAGTCATATTAAAATTCCTTTAAGTACCCGAAAAGACAAAAGCCTGCCGAGATGCGGCAAGGCTTTGCTTTTTCATTTTTTATCAGTTTACCGCGTTGATGGATTCCACGATCGCCATTGCGGGAGCCTGGTCGATCATAACGTAGTCAAGGTTGCCTGCGAGCATATCGTTTACTGCGAGCGCACCGGAGGTGTAGCCTACCCATTTCATGTTGGAGATGCCGTCAAAGCCCCAATCTGCGTCGCCTTCTACATAGTACTGCGCAGTGGTGGAAGACTGACCGCCGATCTTGCCGGAAGCTTTTTCAGCGATAACAGCGAGAACGTCTTCTGCAGTTTTGCAAGCGTCAAATGCAGTTTCGTCAGCTTTCACGATGAGCACCTGAGATGCAACGTAGTAAGAATCAGAGAAAGTTACGGACTGTTTACGGGTTTCGTTTACGGTAAGACCTGCGATAGCGATATCTGCATTGCCACTTTCAACAGTAGTGCAAACTGCTTCGAAGTCAACGTCAACGATAACGAGTTCTTTACCGAGGTAATCAGCAAGACCTTTTGCGAGTTCCATGTCGATACCGTAGTAGTTTGCGCCTTCTTTGTATTCAAAGGGAGCAAATTCGCTGTTGGTAGCGATCACGAGCTGATCTTTGCTGTCATCTTTTGCAGCGGAAACAACGGCTGTGGGAGTACCTTCACCGAAGTATTTTTCACAGATTGCATCGAGTGTACCGTCTGCTTTTACTTTTGCGATGTATTCGTTTGTTTTCTGAAGAAGTTCTGCATCGTCTTTTGCTACACCGAATGCGTAAAGTTCATCAGTGAGAGAAATGTCGATGGTTTTAACAGCGCTGCCGGTGCTTGCACCGCAACCTGTCATAACAACTGCGCAAGCAATGAGCATCATTGCAAGAACAAGAGCCATGATTTTTTTCATTTTGTTTTCCTCCATATTTAATGATAAAATTTGTCTGAGATTTTTTCAGCCCGTATAGCATACAACAAAATCCCTTGTTTGTCAAGGGATTTTGAAAAAATATTCGTGTTTTTGCATATTTCTATGGCAATTCATGCATTATTGTTCTCCGAAAAGCATCTGCGCAATCTGCACCACGGTGCCTGCACCAAGGATCATCACCGTATCTCCCATAGCAGCACGTTTCTGAATGATATTCACCGCTTCGGAATAAGAAGATGCATAAGCGCCGCGCGGTGTCATTTTCGCGAGCGCCTCTGAAGAAACGCCCCAAAGATTTTCCTCTCGTGCCGCATAAATATCCAAAAAGAAGCTTTCGTCAGCCTCGGCAAAAGCATCGGAAAATTCCTGCAAAAGCGACGCTGTGCGGGAATATGTATGCGGCTCAAAAAAGCAGATCAGCTTGCCTTTTGTCATCGCTCTTGCCCCCGTAAGCGTCGCAGTGATCTCGCGAGGGTGATGTGCATAGTCGATATAAACGTCAGCGCCGTTTACACTTCCCTTATATTCAAATCGACGGCGCAATCCTTTGAAAGAGGACAGCGCACGCGCTGTTTCCTCAGGCGAGATTCCCAAAAGATCCCCCACTGCCGCACTTGCCAGTGCATTATAAACATTGTGTTTTCCCAAAACAGGAAGCTGCACATGAAAAAGCTTTTCTCCACGCTTCATCACGTCAAAGGACGCTCTGCCCTCACAAAACGTAATGTTCTTTGCCGAAAAATCTGCATCTTTTTCCACACCGAAGGTCACATAGTGTGGCACACCTTTGATGATTTGCGCCGTGTGTTCATCATCTGCGTTGATCACGGTGACAGAAAGCGCATTTTCTTCCGCAAATGGGAGCATCGCATAGCGATGAAAAGAATCACAGATCTGTGAAATCCCCCCTGTAAAATAATCCGTATGATCAAGATCCACATTCAGGATCACAGAGATCGTAGGATAAAACGAAAGAAAAGAATCTTTATATTCGCACGCTTCAAAAATAAAATATTCCTTGCCGCCAACGGTGTAAGCACCGCCCATCTCCTCTGTTTCCGCACCCGAAAGCACAGTAGGCTTGCGCGCCGAATCCATAAAAAGATGCGCCAACATGGACGTGGCTGTAGACTTTCCATGCATACCCGCAACACCGATGCGATGGGAATATCCGCTCATGATATATCCCAAAAGATCCGCGCGATAGATCATTGGAAGGCCTTTTCCTTTTGCTGCTGCCATTTCGGGATTTTCCAACGTGACAGCACCCGTATAAACGATCGCGTCTGCACCCACAATATTTTCCGCGCGATGCTCATGAATGACGGGGATCCCTGCATTTTCCAAGCGGTCCGTCATCTCAGAGGTCGCACGATCGGAGCCGAAAACCGTGAAACCTCGGTCACGGCAAACAAACGCAAGGCTCGACATACTGATCCCACCGATCCCCACGAAAAAAAGACATTTTGCTTTTTGCAAAATCTCTCCTACTGCTGTTTTATCCATAAAATCTCTCCTCTTTGCCCACGGTTTGGGCGAGCTTTCATTTCGACTTTGTCGTTTTTCCCCATGTTCGGACAAAAAAACGCAAAAAATTCGATAAAATTAAAAATCGCTTTACTTTGTCTTTAAAAACTATTCATATTTAT
>JBGVIG010000024.1:0-8997 GCA_045122995.1 Eubacteriales bacterium
AACGCAAAGCCGATCAATGTCGCCACAATGATCTTCAGCGCCTCTGTCACGACGGTTTCCCATCGTTTGGCAGGCTTACCGGCGAGATTGTCGAGCTTCTTTTCCATGCGTTCTTGGCTTTCTTTGATGGTATCGAGTTTGACGTCGACTTTGCCGCTATGCGTAAAAAGCTTTCCGATATCTTTCTGCTGCTCCTCGACCTTTTCCTGCAAACGCAAAACGTGTTCGCAAGGGCAAGTTTTGTTGTTTTCGGGCATTATGTCCCACCCTTTCCCTTTTCGATGGTATATTCACCATCGGCAAGCTTTTCTTTGAGGTTTGCCACGGCATCTTCAATTAGCTTTGAGAGGGCTTTTTCGGAACAAAAATATTTCAGCGCCGGAAGCTTTTCAAAAAGAAGTCCTGTGACATATGAATATTTTACTTCGCCCGTGCCGCCGCCATAGCGTTCCTCAGCATCATAGACGAGATGGCGAAGGATCTGTTTTGCCGCGGTCCGATATTTGCCGCCAAAAGCGAAGAAAAGAACTGCGATCACGGCGAGAAAAAGCGCGACGATAATGATGGTGACAAGGTTTTCTGTGATAATGTTCATCATGGTATGTACCTCCTAATTTTAAGATGCAAGAGTTTCCCAGCCTGCAGGATAAGCGTCGGGCGCCCACACATTGCCATCAATGGCAGACTTGTAAAGCACACCGTTATAGCTTACGATATCGCCCGTGTTATAAGCATCGGACGCACCGAGCGGCTGTACCCATTCCGCATAGCCTCCTTCAGTAACGCCGATTTTTTTATAAAGACTCGTTGCTGTGTCGGGTGTCCATTCTTCTGTTGCGGTGTGGTCTTGCAAAACCTGATAAAGCTGTGGATCTCCCACGTTATTTGTACCGCAGGAAAACACCTCTTTTGTTTTGTAAGCCGTACCGACTTTGTATTTCGGGAATACTGATGCTACGGACATAATTTTTTCCGTATCGTTTTCCATATCTGCCGAAGCGCAAAACGTCTGCAAAAACATCTGCAAAGCAGCACGAATTTCAAGAGCTGATTGTTTTCTATCCATTGTTTATCCCTCCCCCATAAGCAGTGCGTCAAGCGATGTTTGCACTGCATTCATTTGTGTTTCAAGATATGTTCTTTGCGCCATAGATACTGTAACACGGTTTTCGGTAACCTCGGCTTCGGTATCCGTGGCTTCCTGCACCACTTCGGGCGAACATTTCAGCTCCGCTCTGATGGTATAAGCGTTGTGAACATATTCTGCTTCTTCGTTTATAATGGTGATGCTTTCACAATTCTCCGCCGTGAAAAGCGCGCTGAGTTCATCAAGGCTTGTACCTTCGGGGAAAACAAAAGAGAGTGTGTCGCGGTTTTCGCCTTGAATATATCTCCTGCCGCCAACGGCGATGATGGGATAGAGTTCTGTTCCGTTTGCAAGTTTGATTGTCATTTTGACCTCCTATGAGTTTATTTTCCGCATAAGCGGTTTGTGTTGTGTTATATGCAGAAAGCGTAAGCTTCATAATATTTGGTTGTGGCTGATGCTCGTGCAATGTTTCCACTTGTATTTACATAACAGAAATAACTCGTGTTAGCGACATTCGGAGAACGCAACCAATGGTTATAAGAGGTACTGCTTGCTGATGAATCATATTTTTCCGATTCTTTATGCTTTTTCGCACTGTTGCCATTGGCATAGAATTCGTATTGAGTGCCTTCGCCCGATGCCGAATACGTTGTTGTGCCGAACACCTCAACCTCGGAAAGCAAGAACAATGTGTCGCTTGTTGTTTTTATGGTTGTGGACTTTGATCCAGCACTTGTCAGCTTATTCACAGGCACTAAAAAGTCTTGAAAACTACTCAATCTGTTTAATTCTAGTGGCATGATTGTATTTCTCATGTAAGAATTTTCCCAACCGCCGCTGTTTGTTGCAGACGAGTTCATCGCCCTTGTTTCAGATGAATAATATTCGCATTCCGACACAAAGTGCATTTGGACAGTGATTCCTGCCTTGGTTCTGCCATACGCTGAACTATCCGTTACTGTGTCATGGTCGAAGCCGATAATTTCAAACACCATTTGATATGTGGTGCTATAGACAAATTCTTTTTGGTCGCCAATGTTCCAATATTCAGAAGCAAGCCCTGCCTTGCATACCGTTGAGATATCTTCCCAACTCATATTTTGGAATGTATCTTTTTCGGGCAAATTTTGATAAAACAGCCTCGCGACACCGTTCACTTCGGCATATATCTTTTTCACCACATTATTGATTCCGTTTTCAACGTATCCGTATCCCTTTACGCTTCGGGCAACGCTGCCAAGCGCAAGTGTTTCACCTGTTTCCGTTCCGGCTATAAAGGAATCGCTTCCTGCATTTGCATAAAATGTTCCATTAACACGATCATAAAGACCGATAGCTCCCGATGTTTTTTTGCATGGAACAAAATCACGCACGAGTGTTTCTCCGTCATAAATACGGCAGCTATAAATCTTGCCCGGGCAAGGCGTCATCACTCCGGCTGATGTTGTGGAAGCAAGCAACAGGGACGGATATTGCGTATTCGTCATTTGGGTGATATCGTGGGTGACCGTTACGCCGTCAAAGGACATCGTATTTTTGGCTTTAATGATCGTATGTCTTCCCGTGGTCGCGGTAATGTCAGAAGCATTGAGCTGATCACTGCCGAAGTCCGAGGTGACATATGTTCTGGAGCCGAGTTTTCGCACAACAAATTCGGAGCTTGTACCAAAACCGCCGTTTTGTCCGATAAAATAGTAAACAACACCGCTTGTGATCTCGGCATACATATCGAGTTCAATCGTAGTATCGCCGTTCGCATACCACCCAGTATTAATATATTGTGTTCCCGTTAGCTGGATATAATCCAAAAACAGATAAGTATCAGCTATACCGATATATGATTTCTTTGCCATAGCCGCTCCTTATTCAAAAACAACGTAAAGCGTACCACTCGCAAGAGCAGTTGTCCCTGCTGTGATATCCGTTGGACTTGCAATATGCGCAGGCGCTTTGCTGTTTGCCGTATCCAGCGCTTGCTGAGCAAGCGCGCGCAGTTCTTCGAGTTCTGTTTTGGCAACGATCTCCACCGCTGTGCCGTCCACCGTTTGGAGCGAACCATCAACGAGCTTAACGAGCGGTCCCGTCCCCGAAACATTTTCCAGCTTCGTCATGGGATAGAGGATATAGATATTGCCGTTATCGTCAATGTATTGATAAAGACCGTCTTTTTCAATTACTGCCATATCATCACCTCATTTTATGAAGAAAGTTGCACCCAAAGATCGTTTGCCGTGAGCGCGGCAGGCTGTGTCGCGGCAAAATAAACCTTGGATTTTCCATTCCACGCGGCGACAAGCTCTGGTGTGATACCGTCGAGCGTATCTTTGTTAAGATGACTGTGATTACCTTCCGATGCCGCATTGACTTTTTCTCTGAGCGCGGCATCAAGATCGTCTTCGGAAACTTTATCTTTGCTTGCCAAAGCGCCGAGTGCTGTAATGCTTGCCTGCAAGGCTTCCACGGTGGACTTGTCTGCTTTATCACCAATCGCGGACGTCAACGCGTCGGCAACGTCCTGGTGTTCCGCGATATACGCCGCAAGTTCGGTAAAGGTGTTGTAAGCTTCTTCGGGCGTGGAACCGAGAAGTTCTTGACGAAGTGCGCTTGTCGCATTTGCGATTGCGGTATTCATATCCTCCGTTTTTGCACGGAGATTGATAGATGCCACCATTTCGGTGAGTTTTGTCGCGAGTGTCGTGGTTTCATCAAGATAAACCTGCTCCGCACTCGTTTTCATCAAAAGCTCGGTAAGCGTGCCATTGATAATGGCTTTCAGTATCGCTTTTTCTGCTGCATTCATTTGTTTTTCCCTCCTTTTTTAGATCAAAGTATAGTTATACTGGCCGTTTTCTTCCCCGGCAGACTCGATGTTTTCTACGCCATAGTCCGTGCCGTTCACTTCTGCCACCACATCTGTCCCGGTATCATCCGTCAGAGAAAGGGTTGCTACGTCATCGGAAGGAACAATGCCGCTTGTGTTGAACCAGATCACGCCTGCATAACCGGGGTTCGTATCGGAAATATATACGCCCGTGGCACCGCTGCCGTCACCACCGCCACCAATGCCGTTCGCACCGTTATAGACCGTGAAGGTGTATTTCGTTTCGTCCGTCATCGTAATGGTATAAGTATCCGTTGTGCCGGGCGCTCCCGTTCCTGCCGTTCGCACGATACTGCGGATCCCAACGCCGTCAAATTCACCGTTTTCCCGCTTCTCTGTTATATCGTCAATCAGCGCGGACGTTTCCCCCACAAGGCGGTCAAGCGTTCCATATTCATCGGAAGATTCCACGTATTCTTCCGAAAAGACAGGCTCATATACCACAATACTGAAACGCGGACTGGATAACAGCTCACCTTCTGCATCAAAAAGTTTGAACTGACAATCCGCTTTTCCGACAGCGGCGGTCGTTTGTGCCGTGAAATCATATCGGATCACCGCGCCGCCTTCGATGATACAATCGTTATAGATCACCGTGCCGTCCGCTTTCGTCGCGGAAAATACGGCATGGCACCCGTCGGGAATCGGAAAGCACTTCCCGTCTTCACTTAAATGCGCACGGATCTTTCGCTTCGTGTCATTCTTCGGCACGGGGATCGACACCTGGGATATGACGCTGTGAATATCCAAGGTGATCTGATATTCGGAAATCAACATAATTTTTCCCCCCTTCGCTTTTTTCAATATCATCATAACATAAGAGAGGGAGGATATAAAATCCCCCCTCTCGGTGCTTTTTATAAAATTATTTCAGCCGAGAAACTTTTTTCGTCGCTTCTTCTCTGGTCATGCTTCCGTATCGCATATACATCTCAATGGCACGGGAACGAGTAATCTCGCCTGCCAGATAGCGGTCGTCAATCTCGTCATAAGCGATGCCTGTCACGACGACACAGCTCCATTTGTTCACGGTTTTTGTAATCTCTTTGTCGTCCATTTCGGAATACTTCCGAAGGAGTGTGACTACTTGCGTTTTGGCGATCTTGCCGCCGCGATACCATTTGCCGATCTCCGTTTTAACCGTGGAAGCACCGCCGGCATCAAAAAGATATTTAGCGGCTTCTTCTATGGTGAGATATCCATCTTCAAAAGCATATCGGATCTCGGAAACCTCGCTGAGTCGGTACGTTTTCACCTTAAGACTTGGTGCCATCGCGCCGATGGTGTTGTTCCAGATGGTAATAATCTCTCGCGTTGCGGTTGCGATCGGGAGTCCGGACATACCTGCCACGGCTTGCAATAGCTTATAAACACCACCATACCAGGTGTAATTTGTATCCTCTCCGACAATCTTATCATAAATGATCGTGGTACCGTTAATAAGAGCGTCCCACCATTGCATGAAAACGGATTGCGGCGGATTTCCATAGGTGTCAACACCAACGATGGAAAGCAATTCTTTCGCAAGATCGTAAATATCTGCAAAATAAGGAAGCTTATTAAACGGCATCAGCTCGTCGATCGCATTGCCGACGAAAGCGAACGCATATTTTTCCAAGAATGCTTCATAGTCATCATCGTCACGAAACGCATCGGGCAACGCCTGCACTGCCGCGAGAAGAATTGCTCCCAGCGAATATACCAAAATTGTGCGACAGATCTTTGCGCGATGTTTTTTCCATGCGTCCTGTCTTGTCATTCCTTTTTGGATATCCATATGATATTTATCGTAAGCATCGAGCACCATACTTGCAGTTGTTGTGGGCTCGGACATGAAAGAACCCATCAGCCTTGCAAACGCACCTTTGCTTCGGAGAAATTCATTCTTCGTCAGTACGCTGTCAACAACTTGCGTCTTATAGATCACATTTTCGAAAAGCTTCGCTGTAGCTTCATAAAACTCGACATCGGGCGCCGAGAGCTTTTGATGCTTCTTGACGTCTTCCTTGCACGCACTCCAGATCGCCGCCCATGTGAGAGTATCTGCTTTTTCTGCAAACCACATTCCTGCATCGCCGATTTTATCCATAACGTTGGAGTCATGCTTGATCAGATCGGTAAGCCCACGGGAAATGTTGGTGTCATAGAAGCCGAGGGATTTCCAAGTGGCGATGCCGCTATACTTTTGCATCTCCTCGATATTCTTTTTGATTGCAGCAGGAGAAAGTTTCATGCCTTTCATGATAGACGAATAATCTACCAGAAGTGCGGCTCTCGTGATGGCAAGAGGCTGTTGTACCACAACACGGAAATTAAACGCGACTTGCGCCATATTATAGCGGCGATTGACCTCGATTCCTCTTGTATCAGTAGGAATCCCTTGCGCTTCTGTGCCGTTAAAAGCCCTTAAAATGTTGATGACAAAGCTTTCTGCATAACCTTGTCTGCCGCTTCCGGGGCGTTTTTCCTCAGGAACGCCGAAAGCACGGGACATTTCGTCACGCACACTTCCGATAAAGGTGCGAAATCCATTGTCATCTACATCATACTGTCGATAGTTAAACCATTTCAGCGCGTCCAAAACGGGAAGCGCGAGCGCATTATACTGTGCCATGCTTGCCATATGATTGGAGAACACATCAAAGATGCTATACAGAATCAGACGATTGCTGGCTTCTTCTTGCACCGCCTTTGTAAAGCCCATATTAAGCAACGCATAAAGGCTTGCCGCGCTTGGCTGTTCGTCTGCAAGAGCTTGCAAATGTCTACCGTCGGAGTTGATCGGAAAATAATTTTCTTCCCCGAAAAGCTCCTCGCCGAAACGTTTCACGGAAACATAATTGCCCCATTTACCGCCCTGCTCTTTCATATATGTTTGAAGCGCATCGGCAACGTCTTTTTGTCTTTGCGTCAATGTGGCGGTAATGCGCTCAACATCTTCTTTCGTCAAGACGTGTCCAATATCGGATAATTTTTCTTTGCTATTTTTAAAAGTAGCTACGCGCACACCGCCCGAAAGAATATGTTTCATGGCCTGCGGACGTGTAGAAAGCTTATAAAGAGACATGATTGCAGAAACGGGCATTTTGACCACGTCACTGCCAAGTCGAATCTCCTTGATTTCCTTTTCCCACGCCTTTACCTCCGCCGCCGTATAGGTGTTTTGTGCAAATGTGATGATCTCTTTAGTGTGGAAAGCGAGTTTTGCTTGTCCGCGACGAAGCCCGTCATAAATCGCTACACCGCCATCGCCAAAGCGTTCAAAAGCATACGCTGGGCGCATCTGTTGCCAAAGCAAAAATTCAGAAACGGCACTTCCGCTGTCCGATTTCAACGCTTGCAGAGATTCCACGGTATTATTGCCGGCTTCATAAACGTGCTGATACATGGCATTTGCGTGGAACCGATTGAATTCTGTGATATGCTTTTTGAGGATACGAACAACTCCCGAAAGCGTGGCGAGTTCCTCGCTCGACATTTGATTGATCACGAATTCGCCTGTTGCATTATCCGTCAGCTCTTTTGTCTTTTCTATAAAATTTTGCAAAGAATCCATGAAATTCGGCGGAAGATCGTTATACCCGGAATATAATCCAAAAATATCAATGTTGCTTTTGAAAGCGGATCGAATTGCTTCCAATCGCTTGATAAACGCTTTATCTGCGGCGGTGGTTTCACCGTTCGTCATTGAGCGCTTACTCATAAAGTCAATGCTTGTAAGGAACGGAATCACCGTATCTTTCAGCGCATCGGGAATATGTTTTACGATATCTTTGTTATTCGGGTGCAAAAGCCAATCCGAAAGTTCATTGACATCGCGACGGATTCTTTCTTTATATTTTTTGATTGCCGCGGCGTTATCTCTGCGGTCGCGGTATCGTCGGAGAAGTTCTCGACCGTGTTCGCGCTCCTTGGCTTCCACGATCTTGCGAGCTTTCACAAGAACTGCTTTCAACACAGTTTTATTCTCCACGGAAAGCAACGCTTCGCTTGCTTTTTTGATTTTATCATCAAGAATGTGCATACGATTCAAGGTTTCCGCCGCTTCTTCGCGGTTTGGCGTTTTGCCAAATTGCTGTTCCTTGTAAAGCGCGCCAAGCTCTTTTCGCTTTTCTTCCAGATTACGGAGAGTTTCCAACCGAGTTTGAAAGATGCGGAGCGCATCGGTTTCTCCATCTGTCAGCGCACCCTTTTGAAGCTCGTTCGCCGCAATTTCCAAAACCTCGCGGTCCGTATACGTATAAGTTCGCTGTTGATACTGCGTTGACTCTCCCGTTTTATACCGAACAGGATTATCTTCCAAAAGTTTTTCAAGAATAGCAATGCCCTTTTCGCCAACGGGAATGAAATATCGATCACGGTACTGAATACGTTCGTAAATAAGATTGGGATATTGCCTCTTGAGGTACCACGAGTTCTGTTGCGTGATCTCAAGGCGCCATTCACCGCTCACGCGGCTGCGGAAGATCTCCGCACGGTTATTGACGAGGCTGAATCGCACGTCACCTTTGAGTGCCAGATCCATTACCTGCTGTGACGTAAACACTTCTCTTGTACGTCCAACGGAAAAATGACCAAGAACCGTGTCGATCATATCGCCTTCGATCACTCGTCCGAGATAGGTCGCGCCGTCATTGGCAATAAGACGCTTTACTTTGGTGTTACCTTCTTGCGGAAGTGTATTCCAAATCGGAAGAAGCGCACCTGTCAGCATATGCAGAATGTTTTCATTATACTCGGGTACTTTCGTAACCTCTGTATCCCATTCTTTTTGCCAGTCGGCACTTTCGATAAGGGTAGCTTTGCTTTCAAGAGTTGACTCGCCCCAAACACTCGTTTTTGCGCCAAGGTTGGGACCGACAAGGCGATATTGCTTTTGTACAGCACCCCACTCCGTGGTTTTATCCGCAATGCGGTATATTGCTCTGACCGCACCATTTTGCAAACGATAAATGCCCATGAATCCTGCACGATGCGTTTTTGCCTGCGCAACGGTGGTCATTACTTTCGGTTTGATGAATGTTTT
>JBGVIG010000025.1:0-3894 GCA_045122995.1 Eubacteriales bacterium
GAAAGCATTGAAAATGAGATCCTGCGCTTGAAAGAAGAAGGCTTCCGTGTCTATGCGACGACACTGAACGAAACCTCTCAGGACATCAGAAACGTTGACCTTTCAGGCAAGATCGGCTTTGTCATTGGCAATGAAGGACACGGCGTTTCTGAGGAGGCGATCCGCGCTTGTACAGGCAGTGTGATCATTCCTATGCGAGAAGGCCCTGAGTCGCTCAACGCTGCTGTGGCATCGAGCGTTGTGATGTGGGAAGCGGCGAGAAAACGCCTTTGAGAGGGGATTTTGTCATGAACAGTGAATTGATTTATTGGATATGGCTCTCTTTGCGCTGTGGTGCAGGGAGTGAGCTTGGCTCTTATCTTCTGAAGCATTTTCCATCTCCGCGTGCGATCTTTGAAGCAACGGAAGAGGAGCTTCGTGCGGTAGACGGTGTGGATAATGCCATTTTGGCGCTACTTTTGGATCGCGATCTTGCGCTTCCCACACGCATTGTGGAATATTGCGAGCGTGTGAACGTCGGTATTATGACGCTTGACAGCGCGATCTATCCCGAAAGATTGCGTGCCATTCACGCAAAGCCCTTGGTTTTATATTATCGCGGCAAAGTGCCGCTGATCGACGATCATGTACTGATCGCTTGTGTTGGCACAAGAAGCTGCAGTGAAAAAGGAAAGGCACTTTCTTATAAGCTTGGCAAGGAATTGGTGCAAGCAGGTGCGATCGTGGTTTCGGGCATGGCGAGAGGGATCGACTCGGCGGCTCAGGAAGGTGCGCTTGACGCAGGTGGTCACACCATTGCGGTGCTCGGTTGCGGCATCGACCGCGTATATCCGCCCGAAAATAAAGATCTTATGCGCCGTATCGCGGAAAATGGCACGCTGATCACGGAATTTGCGCCGGGAACAGAGCCTGCTGGAAAAAATTTCCCGATCCGAAACAGAATCATCGCAGGCTTATGTAAAGGTACTGTCGTGGTGGAAGCAGACCAGATCAGCGGTGCGCTCATCACCGCAAGACACGCGATTACGCAGGGCAGAGATTTATATGCATTCCCCGGTGGCGCAGATGAGCCTCTTTCCGCAGGCCCGAATATGCTCATCAAAGAAGGCGCAAAGCTTGTGACTTCGGCATATGATATTCTTTCGGAATACGAGCTTTTATATCCGCATCGCATCTTCACAGAGAAGATCTCTTTGGCGCGTACTAAGGCGTATCGCCGCGGCTACAGCAAGCAGGAAGAGAAAAAACTCACGGAGCCGCCGACGCAGAGAGAAGATCCGCCGGCATTTCACCGCCCCGAGGCGCTGCGCAAGTCGAGAAAGGCAGAAAAAGAAACGCCAAAGCCGAGGCATCAAAAGGATATTTCCCATCTCGGCGACGTGGAACAAAAGCTTCTTTTGCTGATGGGTGACATGATCTGCGCAGAGGAGCTTACGCGCTTGATGAAGGAAAATCACGGCATTTCTTTGGAAATGGGCGAGTTGCTCGGCACACTGACGATGCTGGAGATCGACGGACTTTGTGAAGCTTTGCCCGGTGGCAGCTTCCGTGCCTTGCTTGAGGAATAAAAAGCGAGCAGTGCCCGCACCCAATTGCTCGCCTATCGTAGTTTTCAACACCTCCAAGCACATCAAAACGGCGAGGGCGATTCGAGGAAATTTCTATAAGTAAAAAAAGAAAGGTTCGCGGGCGAACCTTTCTTTTGTCAAAGCATATATTGGTGTTGATCGGTCAGATTTTGCCAAGCAAACGCAAAAGCCTTGGAATTTCTTCTTCGAAGTTGACACCGTAGCGTGTTTCTGCACCTTCTGCGTGGGTGCGTTCGATGCATGCGTGGGTGAAATCCACGGCGATCTTCATAGATTCGGCGGTGGTCTTGCCGTTCATGAGCGCAGAGAGGAGCGCGCTGGCAAAAACGTCGCCTGTGCCGTGGAAAAAGCCTTCCACGCGGCTGTCGAGATAATAGGAGATCGTGCCGCTTTCCCCATCAAAAGAGGCGGCGCCGACGAGATCATTTTCAAAAGAAACACCGCTGAGAACGACCATGCGAGGGCCGAGCGCGGCAAGACCACGCAGGAGTGCTTCTATGTATGCTTCGTCGTGCTCCACGCGGTATTCCATTCCCAGCATCAAGCACGCTTCGCTGATGTTGGGGGTGATGATATCTGCGACGGCGGCGAGTTTTTTCATGCCAACGGCAAATTCGGGTGTGATGAGGGAATAATATTTTCCGCCGTCTGCCATGACGGGATCGACCATGACGAGCGTATCTTCCGTGCGGAACGCTTCGATGACCGAGCGCACGATCTCAATCTGCTCGACAGAGCCGAGATATCCTGTATAAATCGCGTCTGTAGGGCGCGCAAGTGTTTTCCAATGATTCATAATGGGGAGAATGTCTTCCGTAAGATCGCGGAAGGTGTAGCCCGTGAAATTGCCCGTGTGGCTGGAAAGGATCGCTGTCGGAATGACGGAGGTTTCGATGCCTGCCGCGGAAAGCATGGGCAGGGCAACCGTCAGCGAACATCTGCCGACACAGGAAATATCGTGAATGGCAATAGCTCTTTTTTGCATGAGGATTCCTCTTTTCACTGTTGGGAGCGGTTTTGGGCCGCTTTGGGATTACATAATTATATAGTCTATCACAAAGTATGAAAGATGTCAATAAAATCTGTAAGGCGCGCATTTTCTCTTGACAAGAAATGCGATCAAAGGTATAATAACCACAGTTTTTGATGCTTTTTAGGAGGTGTTTTTTTGAAAACACTTGGATATTATAACGGAACGTATGGCGAGCTCCATGAGATGCACGTGCCGATGCTGGATCGCGCTTGCTATTTTGGCGATGGCGTTTACGATGCGACGTATAGCCGTAATCATAAGATTTATGCGCTGGAAGAGCATCTCGACCGCTTTTACAGAAGTGCTGAAATGCTCGATATCAAGATCGGAGAAACGAAAGAAGAGCTTTCTGAAATTCTCTGTGAGATGGTGAAAAAGGTGGAAGATGGTTCCCAATTCGTATATTTTCAGGCAACGCGTGGCACGGGACTTCGCGACCATGCGGCAACTTATGAACGCGCCAATCTTTGGATCATGCTGAAGCCTTGTGAGGTGAAGGACACCTATCAGCCGATAAAAGTCATCACGATGGAAGATAAACGTTATCTTTATTGTCATATTAAAACGCTCAATTTGATCCCAAGTGTCCTCTATGCAACCGCGGCAAGCGAGCGCGGGTGTGATGAAACGATCCTGCACCGTGACGGTGTCGTGACGGAGTGCGCACACAGCAATGTTTCTATTCTTAAGGACGGCGTTTTTCGCACAGCGCCGCAGAGTGAATATATTTTGCCCGGTACGGCAAGAGCGCATTTGATCAAAACCTGCCAACGCTTTGGTATTCCCGTGGAAGAGCGTGCTTTCACGCTTCCGATGCTTTTGGATGCCGATGAGATCATTATTTCCAGTTCGGGTTCTTTCTGTGTGCCGGTTTCTGAAATCGACGGCAGGCGCGTCGGCGGAAAAGCACCGCAGCTTTTGAAGCAATTGCAGGACGCACTTGTGGCAGATTTTCTTCGTGCGACAGAATAAATCGGGGGATCTATGGATTATCAAAGAGTATATGCAAAAATAAATTTAGACGCGATCGCGCATAATATTGCACTTGTCCGCAAAAAAATACCGAGTAACGTAAAGCTCATGCTCGTTGTCAAGGCGGACGCTTACGGTCATGGTGCAGCGGTGCTTGCGAAAACCTTTGAAAACGAAGCTGATTTTTTTGCGGTAGCAGAAATGAACGAAGCTTTGGAATTGCGCCGCGCAGGCGTGAAAAAACCGATCCTTATTCTCGGATATACTTCCCCGAAGCTTTTTGCCGAGGCGATTGCCAAG
>JBGVIG010000026.1:0-3746 GCA_045122995.1 Eubacteriales bacterium
GCGTTTTTCCGCATGATCCCTCTTATCTGGCATATCATCGTCGCGATGGCAATTCTTTTCGTCATGGATCTGATTGCAGTCGGTATTGCCATAAGCGAACACAGCTTTGGCTTTTTCCTCTTTTATCTTATCGTTCGCACCACGCTCCTTTCGGTCTTTTTCACGTATATTTATCTCATGCTCCGTAAGCTGAAAAAAGGCGGCGAAGCAATCGCAAGCGGTGATTTTTCTTATCAGATCGACACAGAAAATATGCTTGGTGATCTGCGCAAATTCGGTGACGATCTCAACCACATCAGCACCTCCATGGAAACCGCTGTCGATGCTCGACTGAAAAGCGAGCGTCTGAAAACGGAGCTGATCACAAACGTTTCTCACGACATCAAAACCCCGCTCACCTCCATCATCAATTATGTAGATCTGCTGAAAAAAGAAGAACCTGAAAGCGAAACCGTCCGTGAATACATAAACGTACTTGACCGTCAATCTCATAAGCTCAAAAAGCTCATCGGTGATCTTGTGGAAGCCTCCAAAGCCTCTACAGGCAACCTTGCCGTTCATCTCGAAGAATGTGACGTGGGCGTGATGCTGGAGCAAACGGTTGGCGAATATGAAGAAAAACTGCAAAAAGCAGGACTTTCCGCCGTCGTAACTTGCAGCAGAACACCGATGAAGATCATGGCAGACGGCAGACATCTCTGGCGCATTTTTGATAACCTGATGAGCAACATTTGTAAATATTCTCTGCCCGGCACACGCGTTTATCTCGAAACACGTACCGATGGTGAAATGGGAATCATCACTTTTAAAAATATTTCCAAGTCCCCCATTGATATTCCTGCTGATGAACTTTCCGAACGCTTTGTGCGCGCAGACACTTCTCGTAATACAGAAGGCAGCGGTCTTGGTCTTTCCATCGCACAAAGTTTGATGAAGCTGCAAAACGGCACGCTCGACATCGTTTGTGATGGGGATCTTTTCAAAGCAATCTTGACCTTCAAAATTCTATAATGAAAAAACGGACTTCTTCTGAAGTCCGTTTTTTGTATCAGTACGCTGGAAAGATTCGGTTATCCTTTTTTCTTCTCAATAAAATCGAAAATAATCTCCACGATAGCAAAAAGCACACCGGCAACAGGCCAAACCACCCATGTGATCGCCCAATCATTTGAGAGGAAACTCCACGCGAGATAGATTACTGTTGCCAAAAGCCAATAAACGGAAGCGATCAGTTCTGAAATGGGATTTTCACGTTTTTTATTTTTAGAAAACTCGCCTTCTTTCAGAAGTCTTTGCATACTTCCAAATCGAACACCTGCCAAAATAAAGAAAACCACACCAATGCCGGCGATGATCATCGTCAATGCCAGCATCAAAAGAACGAATATGTCCTTACCTGTAAAAGCACTCACAATCAAAGGCAACGGAGCGATCACGCAGAGGCTCACGCCGATATAATGATACCGCACATAGGTATCACGATACGCTTTTTGTTTTTCCTGCACCATACCTGAAACACCATATTCCGTTTCAAAAGGCTCATTTTCCAAAAATTCATAGGGGGCATTTTCAAATCCGGTGCGAACGAATAATATCACCGCTGGCGCAACAATCAAAAACAAAAGAGCCATGCCAAGTCCGCCTGCCAGATTTTCCGAGATGGAAAAAAGCCCATATTCCACCATGCCGCCAAGCAAAATCAGGGGGATCGGAGAAAAAATGCAAAGAAAGACACCAAGCGCAATGCGTTTTGCCGCACGCTCTCTTTTTTCCAAATAGTCATTGGCCTCACCAAGAGAAACGCGGCGACAAAGCGCTTCTTCTCTGCCTTGAGCATATTCCTCTGCCTCAAGCTCATCTTTCAAAAGATAATCTGTCGTTACACCAAAAAGGTCGGCAAGCTGCAAGATCTTATCCAAATCCGGCACCGATTGACTGCTCTCCCACTTTCCAACCGCTTGGCGAGAAACATTCATCTTCTCAGCCAGCTCCTCTTGTGACCAACCGTTTTTCTTCCGTTCACGAATAATTTTTTCTGCAAAAATCATATTTTTTTCCTTTCTTCCTATTTGGATTTTTTCTTTTTTCACCGCTATCATAGCATTTTTTACAGTTGCCTGCCACCAACCGATGGTTGCATTTCGGCAACAGAAAGGAGCATTACATCAAAATAATGCAAAAAGGCGGAAGTTTCCTTCCGCCCAAATGAATGTTAATCCAAATAATATACAACGTCACCCTCGCCCGACATCAGAAGCGCCGCAAGAAGTCCCACGGCAAGGATACCGAGGAAAATGGCAATTGCCACGCGCCATGGCGAAATCGGTGTTTTTCCGCTCACCTTACCGGTCTGCCCGTTGACCATAAAATGATAGATCTTGTTTTTATAGCTGAACGTGGAAAACCACACGGGAAGCATCAGATATTTATATGTAATGCCTTGATACGATGTTTTGATAGTCAGATTTGCCACACGATCCGCATGATGGTCGCGGCGGATCTTTTGGTCGATCTTTTTCTCAAGCTTTGCGCGGATAAAAGATTTCGCTTTTTCCCACGCATCTTTGAGTCCAACCGAATAACGTTCAGAAGCAAAGCCTGCCATATATTCGGGTTTGTAAACCACGTTTTTCTCGGTATCGAAAGGTTCGATGCCCGAAAGCATATTGCCATCATGCTTTTTCGTGGCAGAAACGAGCGTATCGTTCATAAATTCGTTGTATCTGCCTGCGGTGCTATACCAATCCACAACGGTTTTGCGTTCCTTGCCGCTGCCGACGGTTCGCACCTTGCCGTAGCGAGCAGTATATGTCGAATACGTCGTTGCATCAAATGTCCAATACGGCAAGTAAATGCCTTTCATTTTTCCGGCTTTTGCAGTTTTTTTCACGTTGGAAGGACAAAACCATTTCTTTTTGATCCAAGCGGAGAAACGCCCCTTGGCATCGTCCTCGGGAATCTGAAAAGGACAAACACCGCCCGGCGCCATCGTGTCCTCGTCGCCCGACTCCATGACTTGATTGGAGCCGCAATACGGACATTCACCCGACACGGTGGACGCATCATAAACGGTTTCCGCGCCGCAGGATTCGCAAATGACCACGCGCTTTTCCATACCCCAATCACGGTTTGCCTTATTTTCTGCTTCAGAAAAATCAAGCTCTGCCGCATGATCCGGGAGATCTTTTTCAATATCCACGGTAGTGCCGCAATAAGAACAAAGAAGTTTCCACGTTTTCGGATCAAAATCCATTGTGCCGCCGCACGCAGGACATTTTTTATCGGTTTCATCGAGCGTTTCTTCCAGATTCATCTCGTATTGTTCATCGAGATTCATGTCTTTTTCATCTTTCATGTCTTTCTCCGTCATCTGATATCGTCATCAGTAAAGGGGTCCGCACATTCGGGGCAGAATTTCGGCGGATTTTTGGGATCTTCGGGCTCCCAACCGCATTTATCACAACGGTAAAGCGGCTCGCCTTGCGGTTTTCGTTTACCGCATTCGGTGCAGAACTTACCTTTATTGACAGCACCACAGGAACAAGTCCAGCCGGCCGCAGGTCTTGCTTTTCCACATTCCATGCAGAATTTGCCCGTATTTTCCGCACCGCAGGAGCATTTCCAAGCACCGTCTGCTTTGGGAGCAGGCTTCGGCTTGCCGCATTCCATGCAGAAATTACCCGTGCAGCTTGCACCGCAGGAACAAGTCCAAGCGTTCGCCGCAGGTTTCGGCGCTTCGGGCTGTG
>JBGVIG010000027.1:0-5055 GCA_045122995.1 Eubacteriales bacterium
GCTTGTAGCTCAGTGGATAGAGTGCCCGGCTACGAACCGGTAGGTCGAGGGTTCGAATCCCCCCAGGCGCGCCAGAGTCCGTTTTCAAAAGAAAACGGACTTTTTCTTTTCATTTTTCTTGATAACCTAAAAAGCGGAAGCATTTTGTACTTCCGCTTTTTTGTTTTTATGTCATCATCTCTTCATTCCTCTTTGGCAAAGGAAAGCCCGTCTTCTCCATAAAAAATGCGGACATGTTCCCCTTCCTTGATCTTTCCGTCAAGAAGCCAAAGCGAAACGGCATCTTCAATCTTGGAGGAGATCTCCCGTCTGAGCGGTCTTGCCCCATAGGTATCCACGTCCTCGCAGGAAGCGATCATTTCAGAAACGCTTTCATCGAAGGTCGCGTGGAGTCCCAGCGCTGCGATTCTGTCTTCCACCTCTGTGAGCATCATGGCGGCGATACGGGTGACGTCCTGTTTGCTGAGCTTTTCAAAAACGATGATCTCATCAATGCGGTTGATCAGTTCCGGACGAAAATGCTCTCTGAGTTCGCGCATACGGGCAGAATGCTCGGCAAACTTCGTTTTCCCTTCCCCAACGCCAAAACCAAGCGTTCCGTGGCGTTCACCCGAACCGATATTGGTGGTCATAATGATGATCGTATTTTTGAAGCTTGCCGTATGCCCCATGGAATCGGTAAGGATACCGTCGTCAAGGATCTGCAAAAGCAGATGAAAAATATCGGCGTGCGCTTTTTCGATCTCATCAAAGAGAACGACCGCATAAGGCTTTCGACGCACCTTCTCCGTGAGTCCGCCGCCTTCGTCATAACCAACGTAACCGGGCGGCGAGCCGATCATCTTTGAAACGCTGTGCTTTTCCATATATTCGCTCATGTCCAGACGAATCAGCTCGCGCGGCGAACCGAAGACAAGCTCTGCCACCGCTTTGGCAAGCTCTGTTTTTCCCACACCCGTCTGCCCCATAAAAAGAAGTGAGCAGATCGGTCTTGCGGGACTGCCAAGTCCCACTCTGCCGCGACGAATGGCACGCGCCACCGCAGAAATGGCTTTTTCCTGACCGATGATGCGGCTACCGAGAAGCTCCTCCAGTCGAAGCAAGCGCTCACCTGCGCTGTCCACTAACTTTTTCACAGGGATCTTTGTCCATGCGGTCACCACGTCGGCAATGTCGTCCGCATCGATCTTATCGGGATTTTTTTCTTTCCCCAAGCGAAGATTTTCTTTTTCCGTCCGAAAAGTGCTCTCCACTTCTATGAGCTTTTCCCGAAGCTCTGTAGCTCGATCAAAATTCTTTTCGTGAATAGCAAGCTCCTTTTCCACAGAAAGTCGCTGCATCTCTTCCTCAAGCGCTGTGATCTTTGGAGAGTTCATATACCCGGTGATCCGCTTTTTAGAAGCCGCTTCATCAACAAGGTCAATGGCTTTATCGGGCAAAAAACGGTCGGGAATATATCGCGAGGAAAGACGGACGGCAGCACTGATGGCTTCATCGGTGATCACGATGCGGTGGTGATGTTCATATTTGGCGCGGAGTCCGTGCAAGATAGCAAGCGTTTGTTCCTCCGTCGGCTCCGAAACTAAGACGGATTGAAAACGCCGTTCCAGCGCCGCGTCTTTTTCGATATGGCGTCTGTATTCCGCGATCGTTGTGGCACCGATGACTTGAATCTCCCCTCTTGCCAGCACCGGCTTTAAGATATTTGCCGCGTCCACCGCGCCCTCTGCCGCACCTGCACCGACGATGGTATGAATCTCATCAATAAAGAGAATGATGTTTCTGTTTTTCATCACCTCTTCCATCACTTTTTTGAGTCGGTCTTCAAATTCGCCACGATATTTTGCTCCTGCGATCATGGAGCCGATATCAAGCGCGATGACCGTTTTCTCAAGCAAATTATCCGGAACGGTACCGTTTGCGATACGCTGGGCAAAGCCCTCTACCACCGCGGTTTTCCCAACCCCCGGTTCCCCGATCAGACAAGGGTTGTTTTTTGTACGACGGGAAAGGATCTGGATCACTCGTTCCGTTTCCGCTTCTCTTGCAATAATCGGATCAAGCATACCGCACACCGCAAGCGTGGTCAGATCCTTTCCATATTGCAAAAGCACGGAATTGCTGTTGGTTTTGCTGTTTTTCGTATTCCCCGTTTCGTTGTCGGTACCCATATCCCCGAAAAACGCGATGATATCATTCTGAAGTTCACTGATACTGACACCGCCTGCGATCAAAAGCTTCACCGCCACCGATTCTCTCTCTGAAATGACCGCAAGGAGCAGATCCTCCGTTCCGATCAAGCGATGGCCGTATTTCATCGCAATCATTGCCGAGGATTCCAAAACGCGACAAAGGGCAGGCGTCATATCCTCCGCCTGCAAATGGCTTTGCGCACCCACGCCCGAAATCTCCTCTACCTGCTCTTTCACAGACGCATAATTAACACCCCTTGCCGAAAGCAACCCTCCTGCTACGCCCTCTTTTTCCGAGGTCATGGCAAGGAGCAAATGCTCCGTTCCGATATACGTGTGTCCGAGCCGCTCCGCTTCCTTTTCCGCACGTCTGAGCGACATTTTTGCGGCGGCGGTGAATTTATTCTGTATCAATGAGGATCCCCTCCGTATCTCTTAATTTTTGCCTGCAAACAACTTGCGTTTTCATAAAAAACATTATATAATGAATAATATGTTAGATTATTATTTTCTGTTAGGAGAAATATTATGCTTTCAAAAGTATTCGGCGCGGGATTTTTCGGCATCGAAGGTTATTCTGTGACCGTCGAATGCAATGCAAACGACAGACTTCCCGCTTTCAACATCGTAGGTCTTCCCGATGCCGCTATCAAAGAATCCAAAGAACGCATCAAAGCTGCCATCACCAACAGCGGCTTTTTCTTCCCCGATGCGGAGATCACAGTAAATCTTGCTCCGGCAGATAAGAAAAAAGAAGGCTCTTCCTATGATCTTGCGATCCTTGTCGCGATCATGCGCTGTTCCGGCGCGATCCCTGCAGAGCTTTTCCTTGATGATAAATGCTTCATCGGCGAGCTTTCCCTTAGTGGAGAGTTGCGCGGTGTGCGCGGTGCGCTTTCCATGTGCATTGCCGCAAAGGAAGCAGGCAAAAAAGAAGTTTTCATCTCTGCGGAGAACGCCGCGGAAGCCGCCATCGTGGAGGGGCTTACCGTTTACCCTGTACCACATGTGAAAGCGCTGATCGCACACTTGAAGGGCAAGCTTCTTTTGACGGCGCAAACTTTTGATAAAAGTATATTTGAAAAAAATAAAATATATGCGGAACTTGATTTCTCCGACGTAAAAGGACAGCAGCGCGCCAAACGCGCTTTGGAAATCGCGGCAGCCGGTGGACACCACGTACTTCTCATTGGTCCACCCGGCACGGGCAAAAGTATGCTTGCCAAACGCATCTCTACTATTCTGCCCGAAATGACGATGAATGAATCAATCGAAGCAACAAAAATTCATTCCGTGGCAGGAACGCTCCCGGCTGACGTTTCACTTCTCACAAGAAGACCGTTCCGCGCGCCGCATCACACAATGTCCTCGGCAGGACTTGCCGGCGGTGGAAAGATCCCTGCCCCCGGCGAGATCTCACTTTCCCACAACGGTGTGCTTTTCCTTGACGAGCTTCCGGAATTTTCCACGCAGGCAATGGAAGTTCTCCGCCAGCCCTTGGAAGATGGACAAGTTACCATCACCCGTGTCGGCGGCAAAGTGACATTTCCCGCAAACTTCATGCTTATTTGTGCCATGAACCCCTGCAAATGCGGCTATTACGGACACCCAACGAAAAAATGCACCTGCACACCCAATGATATCCGCCGTTATCTTTCCCGCATCAGCGGACCACTGCTCGACCGCATAGATATCCAGGTGGAAATGCCCTCACTCTCCTACAGCGAGATTGCAGGCAACGTGGGCGAAGAAGCGGAAAGCTCCGCCACGATCCGTGAAAGAGTGAACAAAGCACGCAATTTTGCTCTTCAACGCTATGAGAAAGAAAAAGGTCTTTACTGCAATGCTTCTCTTTCCTCTGTGCAGATTCGCAAATATTGCAAAACAGACAAAGCCGCCGCAGATATCCTGAAAAAAGCATTTGACCGCCTCGGTCTTTCTGCACGCGGTTATGACAGGATCCTGCGCGTAGCACGCACCATTGCCGATCTTGCCGGAAGTGAAAACATCTTGGCGCCACACATTGCCGAAGCGATTCAATTCCGTTCGCTGGATCGGAAATATTTCTCGTAAGGGTTTACAAAAAAAGGCGGATATGGTATACTGTAAATGTAAATCATTCACAAAGAAAGGTGTCTTCCTATGATTTCGAAGAATTATAAGCAAGAGTTTATCCAATTTCTCCTTCGCGTAGGTGCATTGCAGTTCGGTGATTTCACTGCGAAAAGCGGCAGAAAGATCCCCTATTTCATCAATGCGGGCGAGATCAAAACCGGTATGCAGATTGCAACCCTCGGCAAATTCTATGCCCAATGCTATCTCGATAAGATCGGCAGACGCCAGACCGTTCTTTACGGTCCCGCCTACAAAGGAATCCCGATCGCGATCTCTACTTCCTTCGCACTCTCTGCACACGATCTGGATATCCCCTTCTTTTTCAACCGAAAGGAAGAAAAAGATCATGGTGAAGGCGGCATGTTTGTCGGTTATCTCCCAAAAGAAAAAGAAGACATCGTTATTGTGGAAGACGTGATCACAGCAGGCAAAACCATCCGCGAAAGCTACGAGCTTGTGCAAGCGCTTTCCCATGTCAAGGTAAACGCCGCTATCATCATGGTCGACCGCATGGAAAAAGGCTTCGGTGAATGCTCCGCTACAGAAGAAATCTCTGCAGAACTCGGATTTCCGATCCACGCCATCGTGACCGTACACGACATCATCGCATATCTGGAGCAACACCCCGAAAAAGTGGATCCGCGTCATGTGGAACGCATCAAAGCATATCTTAAAGATTACGGCGCACTGCGCTGAATAGAAAAAGGCATTGACGAAATTTCGTCAATGCCTTTTTCTATTCAGCGCA
>JBGVIG010000028.1:0-1419 GCA_045122995.1 Eubacteriales bacterium
CCTTCGCTTGTGTATTTGCCGCCCATCATTGCACGGGGCGCAAGGTTCATCACGATACCTACGTTTTTGCCGATGAGCATATCGGGCTTATACCATTTTGCGATGCCCGACATGATGCAACGTTCGCGTTCGCCGTCAAATACGGTGAGCTTGAGGAGCTTTTTGCTTTCTTTGATCGCTTCGCAAGCGGTGATCTTTGCTACGCGGAGTTCTACTTTGCAGAAATCGTCAAAGCTGATCTCGTCTTCATGGTCTGTGATCTCACGAACGGGGAGTTCGGGTTTCTTTTCTTCTTCTTTGGGTTCTTGTGCTGCTTTTTCTGCTTCGATTTCAGCAAGAATCTTTGCTTCGTCAAGGCGAGCAAAGAGAACACTCTGTTCACCCACAATCACACCGGGTTTAACAAGACCGAATGCGGCAGCGGATTCAAATTCATTGTCAAGACAATCGAGTGTAGAAAGGATCTTTTCTGCGGATTCGGGAATAATGGGACGAAGCAAGAGTGCCGCAATGCGAAGTGTTTCGAGGAGATTATAGAGAACGGTGCCGAGTCTTTCTTTTTTGCTTTCATCTTTTGCGAGCGCCCAAGGCATGGTTTCATCAATATATTTATTCGCGCGGCGAAGTACTGTGAATACAGCTTCAAGTGCGTCCTGTGCGCGATATTCGTCAAAATTTTCAACAAAGCCGGCGTAAGCTTTTGCGGCTTCGGCCTTGAGCTCTGCATCGGGGCCTTCCTCGCCTGCGGGGGCAGGGATTACGCCGTCAAAATATTTCTTGGTCATGGCAACGGTACGGGAAACGAGGTTGCCGAGGGTGTTTGCAAGGTCTGCGTTATAACGGGTGATGACGTTTTCATAAGTGATGGAGCCGTCATTGTTATAGGGCATTTCAGCAAGGAGATAATAGCGAACAGCATCGAGTCCGAAACGTTTGATCAAATCATCGGCGTAGATAACATTGCCGCGGGATTTGGACATTTTGTCCATGCCCACAAGAAGCCAAGGATGACCGAAGACTTGCTTGGGAAGCGGTTCGCCGAGAGCCATGAGGAAGATGGGCCAATAAATGGTGTGGAAACGGACGATATCTTTACCAATCACATGAACGTCTGCGGGCCAATATTTTTCATATTTTTCGCCGCCTTTTTCGCCATCGTAGCCAAGAGCGGTGATGTAGTTTGTCAAAGCATCAAGCCAAACGTAAACAACGTGCTTATCATCAAAATCAACAGGGATTCCCCATTTGAAAGAAGAACGGGAAACGCAAAGATCTTGAAGTCCGGGTTTTAAGAAATTGTTGACCATTTCTTTTCTTCTGGATTCGGGAACAATAAACTCAGGGTGTGTTTCGATATATTCCATGAGTTTGTCTTGATATTTGCTCATCTTGAAGAAGTAAGCTTCTTCGTGTTCACGA
>JBGVIG010000029.1:0-5686 GCA_045122995.1 Eubacteriales bacterium
ATTATATCAAATCGATGACTGCAGAAACCGCGAAGCAAAAAGAAGAAATGAAGAAAAACATCAAGCTTTACCGCACGCTTGGCTTTTCCATCGGTGCGGCGATCGCAATACTTTTGGTTTGAAATGAGAAGAAAGGAAAACCCATGAATACGGAGCTTATTTTGAAGGTGGTCGGCATTGGCATTTTGGTGACGGTCGCCGTACAAATTTTGAATAAATCGGGTAGGGACGAGCAAGCGATGCTTGTTACCGTGTCGGGCATTATCATCGTACTTTTGATGCTCGTTCGTGAGATGGGAGGGCTTTTCGATTCCGTGAAAAGCATCTTTGACTTGTGACGATTATCAAATTATGCGGCATCGCCATTTTGGGTTTGATCGCAGTCGTTTTACTAAAAGGACTTCGTGCGGAATATGCCGTTTTTGCTACCATCATCACAGGAATCGTGCTTCTCAGCGCGGTACTCTCGGAGTTTTCTTCCGTGATGGACTATGTGGAGGAAATGACTGCGCTCACCGGCTTTTCTCTCTATTTTGAAGTGATACTGAAGGCGATGGGGATCGGTCTTATTTCGGAGGTGACGGCAGACATCTGCCGCGATAACGGCGCCGGTGCGATCGCTTCGAAAGTGGAATTCGGCGCGAAAATGGCGATCCTTGTTCTGAGTTTGCCGATTCTGAAAAAATTGCTCGATCTGATCGCGAGGTTTTTGACGTGAAAAAACGGATTCTTTTTTTGGTGTTGTTTCTTCTTTTTTTCTTCTCATTTCCCACTTGTGCAGATTCTGCTTCGATTCCGTCGACGGAGGATTTCGAGGTCACCGTCCCCAAAGAAATCGAAGAATATCTGCCGCATGATTTTCTGGAGGCAGATATCGAAAATCTTTATAAGATCTTGGATTTCAACTTCTTTTCTGAGGTTGGTGTCAAGATCATCGCTTCCGCTGTGCCGAAAGCGACGAAAAATTTCGCAAAGCTTCTGGGGCTTTTGCTCGTTGCTGCATGCCTTTCCGCTCTTAAAGAAACCTTTTCCGGAGGTGCTGTCAAAAGTTCGCTTTCCCTTGTGAATATGCTTTGTGTGGCAGGAGCCGTCTTTACTGTGACGGAATCTGCGTTTTCTTTGGCGGAAACTTTTATCTCCTCGCTATCGTCCTTTATGTCCGTTCTGATGCCTGCAATGACAGCGCTGATGATCGCAAGCGGACAAGTCACGACGGCGGCTGTGATGACAGGCGTGGTTTCGACGGCGCTCTCCGTTTTGGAAACGATCTGCGCAGGGACACTTTTTCCGCTCGTGCGGCTTTGTCTTTGTCTTTCTGCCATCTCATCGGTCTTTGGGATCACGGGGATCGGCGGACTTGTGCCGATGCTCCGCCGCATCGTTTCCTATGTGTTTGGCTTCGTTACGCTTTGTCTTTCCGCAGTTTTGACCTTTCAAGGAATCATTACACGCAGTGCGGATTCTCTTGCTATGCGCGGCATTAAATTTGCTGTCGGCAGTTTTGTGCCTTTTGTGGGCGGTGCAGTGAACGAGGCGCTTTCCACCGTGATGGGAGGTGTTGGTCTTATCAAGGCTTCTACAGGCGTTGTGGGTGCGGTTTCCGTGTGTTTGCTCGCGGCGCTTCCCATCGTGCAGATCCTTTTTCAGAAAATGTTTTTGGAATTGCTGGTGATCTGCGCTTCACTTCTTCGCCTGGACGGCGAAAGTCGTCTGATTGCGGAGATGGCTTCTTTTTTTGGCTATATGGCGGCCCTCATGGCGATCTCAGCGGTGTTTTTCATTTTGGCGCTTTCCATGATGGCGAAGGCAGGAGGCTAAGAACATGACGGAATGGATATCTTATTTTGGAGAGATCATCGTTGTAGTGGCGGTTTCCGGTGTGCTTTACGCCGCATCACCCGATGGAAAAACGAAAAAATACGTGCATTTTGTCATCTCGCTCTGCGTGCTGGCGGCAACGGTCTTTCCGCTCATTTCTTTGGCGGAGGATCTGCCGAAAACGATCCTTTCTTTTGAAGATGCCGCGTCGGACGTGCAGATGCGGCAAGAGGAAGAATTGACAGGTGTTTTGGTGGAAACCAGCAAAGCGGAGATCGAAGAGGCGATCACAGCGCTTCTTTGCAAAAAATTTGATTATGCGGCATCGGATATCGACGTGAATCTCACGCTTGATGAAAGTGACACGCAAAACATCAAGATCACCGCGATTTCCGTCACGGTATCGAAAGTGACGACGCAGACAAGGGCGCGTATGAAAGAATATCTGGAGGAGATGTTTCTTGGCGAAACGACGGTGACGGTCACGCCGAAGGGATAGGAGGATTTATGGGGTTTTTGGATAAGCTTTCCGTCAAACAAAAGGGCGCTTTGCTCGCTGTGCTTGCGGTGATAGGCGTTATCCTCGTCATTTTCGGGATATTTTCCGAAAACGATGAGAGTGCTTCGGCAGGAGAAAAAAATATTTCACAAAATTTCGAAACTTTGGAATATATTACGAAGCTTGAAAATAAAATCAGTAACATAACAGAACAAATTACAGGTTCGGACGATGTAAAAGTGATTGTCAGTGTTTCTTCGGGGACGGAATACGTTTACGTTTCCAATGAAGAGCTTGATGAAAACTATTCCGCGAAGGAATACATCACCGTGCGAACGGAAAACGGCGCAGACACTCTTATTTTGCTCAAAGAAATTTATCCTGATGTGACCGGCGTTTCCGTTGCTTGCCGTGGTGGCGATGATCCCGCGATCCAAATGAAACTGATTCGTGTGATCTCCACCGCCCTCGGGGTTTCCAGCAACCGAATTTGTATTGTTGGCATCGAGTAAAATGCTCGAAATTAAAATGAATTAAAAGGAGAAAACAAGATGAGAAACGAAGAAAGAGCTGCAATGAGAGCAGGTTTGGCAGAAGAAAGCGGTTGCCTTGAGCTTCCCGAAACAGAAAAGAGAGAATTTAAGTTCAAAAGCTTTTTTTCCACCGGTGAAAACGGAAAGAAAAAATTCGGCATTCGCAATTTGGTGATTGTATTTTCGGTTTTGCTTATCGGTGCTGCAGTATACGTAAACTGGGCGCTTTTCGGCGGTCCTGAAGATTCCGATGATGTGAACGCAAATCTTCCCACACAAACGGGTGATACTGTAAACGCAGGTACGGAAGAAGAGGAAGAGGGTACCAATTATTTCGCTGCTTCTCAGATCGAACGCCAGAGAGCGCGTGATGAGGCGATCGAGGTTTTGCAGGGCGTAGTTGATGACGCGGCATCTCTTGATGCGGCAAAAGAGCAGGCACTTGCCGATATTGCGGCGATTGCGGCGAATATCGAATTGGAAGCTAACATCGAATCTTTGATCAAAGCCAAAGGCTTCGAGGAATGTGTTGCCGTGATCAACGGCGATAAAGCCAATATCATCGTCAGCAGTGAAGGTCTCAAGCCCAATCAGCTCTCCCAGATCTTGGAGATCGTATATATTCAGGCAAATATCCTTCCTGCGAACGTGACTATTTCCGAGCAGTAATCTAAATATTTTTGAATACCCAAAAACGCCACAGATCCAAAAGATCTGTGGCGTTTCTTTTGTGTGTTATTCCATCGGGATTCCAAAGGGAGGCGTCCCTTTGGCAGAGCGCCGAGATGGTATCTCGGATATGGTTCGGGACGGCGTCCCAATTCCCATCAGAATTTCAGATTGGCACCAAGACAGGGATAACCTGCTTTTTCATGTGCTTCGAGAAGCTCATCGCACATCGCGCGGATATCATCGATGGAGAGTTCAGAAGCGGTGTGAGGATCCATCATGGCAGCGTTGTATACAAGCTCTTTTTTGCCTGTTACAGCGGCTTCGATGGTGAGGAGCTGCACGTTGATGTTCATCATGTTCATCGCCGCACACTGAGGCGGAATATCGCCGATAACGGTGGGTGTGACACCATTGCCGTCGACCATACAGGGAACTTCCACACAAGCATCTTTGACAAGGTTGGTGATAAGACCTGTGTTCAGTACGTTGCCACCGATGCGGTAAGGCTTGTCGGTCACGATGGCTTCCATGATGCGAGAAGCGTATTCACGGCTTCTTTCGTGCGTGATGTTGCCGCCTGCCATGAGTTCCTCTTTTTGCCGTTTCCATTTTGCAATTTGGTTGATACAGCGGCGCGGATATTCGTCAAGCGGAATCGCAAAGCGCTCAATCAATTCGGGGTATTTTGCTTTGATGTAGAAGGGATTATATTCTGCGTTATGTTCACTGCTTTCAGTGCAGTAATAGCCGAATTGCTTGATGTAATCAAAGCGCACACGGTCTTTGTGTTGGGGATCGTTTTCTGCATTTTTCTTTTCCGCAAGTTCACGCAGCTGCGGATAAAGATCGTTTCCGTTCAGATCTTCGATCTTAAGCAGCCAACCCATGTGGTTGATGCCTGCGATCAGATCTTTATAGCCATCTACCTGAAGTCCGCATTCACGCAAAAGGGTTTCGGAGCAAACCTGCACGCTGTGGCAAAGACCGACGGTTTTCACTTTTGTGTAACGCTGCATAAAGCCGGTAAGCATCGACATGGGGTTGGTGTAATTCAAGAACCAAGCATTCGGGCAAACCGCTTCCATGTCTTCCGCGATGCCGCGAAGAACGGGAATGGTGCGAAGCGCACGCATGATGCCGCCGATGCCGAGCGTATCACCGATCGTTTGACGGAGGCCGTATTTTTTCGGAATTTCAAAGTCGATGATGGTGCAAGGGTCATAAAGTCCCACTTGAATGGCATTGACAACAAAATCTGCATTTTTGAGAGCTTCACGTCTTTCGGGGATACCGAGATACGTTTTGATGGTCGCGCGGTTTTCGTTGATGTTTTTGTTGAGCGCGCGGATCATTTCTGCAGATTCCGCAAGACGATCGCCATCAATGTCGTAGAGGGCGATCTCTATGTCATGGAACTTTTCACAAAGCATACAGTCGCCGATGACGTTTTTGGCAAAAACAGTACTGCCTGCACCGAGGAATGTGAGTTTGATCATATTTGACCTCCTGAAAATTAATTGTTATTGGAATCCATTACACAGTCGATTACAATGGATACTGCGAGAAGCAACAAAGGATCCACACTTGTGTGGTCGTGAATGTCCACAACGAAGCTATCGCCCCAAGTGAACCATTCTTTATAAATATGAGCTACAGCGAATCCGTCACGAAGGATCTCATAGTCATGATCAAAGAAATCGCCTTGCACTGTAAAAGGTGTGCCTTCGATCGTATAGGACGGCTTGAAAAAAGTAAATTGTTTTGCGATTTCAGCAATTACGGTTCCGTTTTTTTCGATTTCATAGCGTGGCATGAATGTGAAGAGCCGCTGACGAACTGTCAATAACTCTTCATCGTGCATATTGCAGATGTGGAGCACCTTACCGAAAGAGAAAACTTCGCCTTTGATGGCAAAAACGTCCGCGCCGCTTTCGTCTTTCACGGTGAAACGGTCACGGAAAGAGAAGACTTTTTGTTTGATATAAAATTTCATAAGAAGGCTCCTTAACAAAAAACGCCGTTTCTGAAAAGAAACGGCGTTTAGAAAACGAAATTAGTGGCAGATGCACTTTTCGGTGTCTTTGTCGAAGATATGGATGCTGGAAGTATCGATCGCAACCTTGATGGTGTCGCCGCCCTTAGCAGTAGATCTGGGAGATACTCT
>JBGVIG010000030.1:0-1525 GCA_045122995.1 Eubacteriales bacterium
TCCGAGCTGCAATATTCTCACTCCTGAACGAGAAGCGTTTTTCCGCACCGTTTTTTCTCATTTGCAAAAAGAAAACGTGCCGATCGACTTTTGTTCGTGGCATTGTTACGTGGACGATCCCGAACGCACGAAAAAATATATCGCAAAGGCCCGTTCGCTCCTTGATGAATACGGCTATCGGGATACCTTTATGATCTGTTCAGAGTGGAACTATTTCTGGCAACGTCCGGGTATTTGGTCGGAATTTGATTTGGACGGTGGAGAATATCTCCTTGAAGATATGTTCAAGACTGCAAGCTCCGAGGTGGGTGCGGCATACAGCCTTGCGCAAATGATCACGTTCCAGCAGAGTGAAGTGAAGATGGCAACGCTTCATCGCGCGGACGCACTTTCCATGTATTGCACGATGTTCAATATCTACGGTGTGCCGCAGAAGCAGTTCGATGCTTTTTACGCTTATGATGCACTCCGTGAGGGGAAAACGGAGGTCGCTTTGACCAAGGGTGAGGGGCTTGATGGCGTTTACGCAGCAGCTTCCTGCGACGGCGATTATGCTTCCGTTGTCATTTCCCAATATCGCGGTGCATGGCGCTCTTATAGCTTTGATCTGCAGGGGCTTGATGTCGATGCGGACTATGAAATGAACGTATATCTCACCGATGACAAGCGTTCGATGGAAAAGATCGGCACAAAAATGGGCAAAGGAAACGCGCTTTCTTTGCGCGAATATTTGAAGGCGAACTCGATTTTAGTATTAAAAATTAAAAAAATCAGCTGATTTTGCCATAATCCTGCAGTAAAAAATCAGAAAAAGCCTTGACAAAGTTCTTTTCTGCATGTATAATAAAATATGCTGTAATTTGGTATTCTGTGAACCCATATAAGGAGGTCAAAATGGTTTTGGATATGTTGCCCATTCTTTCGGGCGCTGTTGATAAACTGGATTTTGCATTCTCCCATAAACTCGATGCGGATAGTATTGTCACTTCCGTGTTCGCTGATGTGGCGTTTGAGAAGCCCATGCAGGTAAGCGGCTATGTGAAAAACATGGCGGGCTATATGGTGCTTTACGCTGACGTGAAGCTTCCGTATGAAACAGCCTGCGCAAGATGCGCCGAGCCTGTTTGCAGCGAGCTTGAGATTTCGTTTGAAAAGGATATTGCAACGGACGATGTTTCCAAAGATAACGATGACTACATCTTTATCGAAGATAAGAAACTCGATCTTTTGTCTTGTGTCGAAGAGCAGATCATGTTGGAGATGCCGTCGAAAACACTTTGCCATGAGGACTGCAAGGGGCTTTGCTTCAAATGCGGTAAAAACCTCAACGAAGGCGAATGTGATTGCGAAAAGCACGATGTCGATCCCAGACTTGCGATCCTAAAAACATTATTGAAATAGCGTAAAATAAATTTAAGAATCCGGCAACCCCGCCGAAAACCAAGGGAGGATAGAAACATGGCAGTACCGAAGAGAAAAGTCTCTAAAGCAAGACGCGATAAAAGACGCTCCAATGTTTGGAAGC
>JBGVIG010000031.1:0-4201 GCA_045122995.1 Eubacteriales bacterium
GATCATGAAGCATCAGCACCATCGGCTTCCCTTCTGCCGCTACCTTTTTCAAAGCGTCAAGCTGTTCCTTTTCAAAAAGGTAATACGAATTGTCGATCGCAACGAAATTCACACCACCGATCTCTCTTTTTGCAAAACGAATATCATTGGTAAATGATTCTTGCACATGCGCAAGACTTTTATTGCGATATTCCGCATCTTCCCATGCTTCACCAACGTAAAGGCTGAATTCATGGTTACCTGCCGCCATAAAGATGTCATTTTCTGCTGTAAATTTTTTAACATAATCGAGATTTGCCTCAGAAACAAAATCTATAATATCTCCCGTATGCAAGATCGGGATATTTTCTTTCTTTGCGTAAGCAGATACAAAATCAAGCATCTGTTCTTGATAAGGAAAGATTCGCTCACGTTTGATGGCAAGGCGATTTTTTCTTTCATCATCACGTTCATCACATCTTGTTAAATGCGTGTCGCTGATGTGCAACGCACGAAAAGGCTGTTTTGCGCCGACGTGGATCGTGCGCTTTAATATATTTTTTTCATTTACTTCCGGTTTCATAAAAAATCCTCTTTTCACAGAAAAAACGGCGCGTCCCAAAGGAACGCACCGTTCATACTCAAAATCAAATTAGATAAGAGATTTGTAAAGAGCAGCGATTTCTTCAACGCTGGTGTCTTTGGGGTTGCCGGGACGGCAAGCGTCATCATAAGCAGACTGAGCAAGGAAAGGAATGTCTTCTTCCTTAACGATTGCTTTGAGGTCGGTAGGAATACCAACGTCGATGGAGAGCTGTCTAACTGCGTCGATAGCAGCTTTGCGAGCTTCTTCGAGAGTCATAGCGTCAACGCCTTCAACGCCCATAGCTTTTGCGATGTCACGGTATTTTTCGCCGGTTGCAGGAGCATTGTATTCCATAACGGTAGGAAGAATGATTGCGTTAGCAACGCCGTGAGGAGTATCGTAGAAAGCACCGAGAGGGTGAGCCATGGAGTGAACGATACCAAGACCTACGTTGGAGAAGCCCATACCTGCAACGTACTGACCGAGAGCCATGCCTTCTCTGCCTTCGGGAGTGTTAGCAACAGCGCCGCGGAGGCTCTTTGCGATGATTTCGATCGCTTTGATGTGGAACATGTCGGAAAGTTCCCAAGCGCCCTTAGTGATGTAACCTTCGATTGCGTGAGTAAGAGCGTCCATACCGGTAGCAGCGGTAAGACCTTTGGGCATGGTGGACATCATGTCAGGGTCGATAACAGCAACAACAGGAATGTCGTGAGGGTCAACACAAACGAATTTACGGTTCTTTTCAACGTCAGTGATAACGTAGTTGATGGTAACTTCAGCAGCAGTACCAGCAGTGGTAGGAACAGCGATGGTGGGAACAGTTTTGTTCTTGGTGATGATAGCACCTTCAAGGCTTCTAACATCTTCGTGTTCGGGGTTCATAATGATGATACCGATTGCTTTAGCAGTATCCATAGAAGAACCGCCACCGATAGCGATGATGCTATCTGCACCGGAAGCTTTGAATGCAGCAACGCCGGTCTGAACGTTTTCAATGGTGGGGTTGGGTTTGATGTTAGAGTAGAGCTCATAGGGGAAGCCTGCTTCTTCGAGCAAAGCGGTTACTTTTGCGGTAACGCCGAATTTAACGAGGTCGGGGTCAGAGCAAACAAATGCTTTTGTGAGGCCGCGAGTAGTGAGTTCGGGAACGATATTCGCAATAGCGCCTTGGCCGTGGTAAGAAGTTTCATTCAAAATAAAACGATTGGACATGGGAAGTTTCCTCCATTATTCTACGATTCCTCAGAATCGTTATTTTACAATATTATTTTATCGTGAAATTGGGATAAAGTCAATAATTTTCCTGTTTTTTTCACAAAATATTTATATATTTTTATAAAAAGGTGTCATCGGCTCAATTTTATTCAGATGATAACGCGCGACGATCTCCTCTGCGCGCATAAGATCGCTCTCCTTTGCAACCGCTTCGGGCTGATGTGCATCACAGCCGATGATCACCTCATTGCCGATCTCTCCTGCAAGCTTCCAGCAAAGATCATTCGGATAATTTCGTTTTTCGCGAATACCGAGAAGATTCAATTCCACGGGAACACCGAGGCGTTTCGCCGCTTCCAAAACACGGCGCAGTTCCCTTTCATGTACCGCAGGATCTCCGACGAAATTCACAAGATCGGGGTGTGCAAGAAAGAAAAATTTACCGGTTTCCATGGCAGCGATCGTTTCCGTTACGTTTTCAATGAGATACTGCGGATCCGTCTGCTTGGTTCCCACCAAAGAAATTCCACGAGGATGATCGACCTCATTATAGAGCAAATGTTGTCCGAGAATCAAATAATCATATGGAAAATCCCGTATCATATCCAAAGTCTTATCAAAAAATTTTTCATAATATTCCGCTTCAAAACCCAGATAGATCGTGATATCCTTTTCATATTCTTTTTTCAGATCCAACACCGAGCGCACATAATTCTCTGTTTCCTCAGGGCGCATGCGGTGTCCCGAATAAAAGCTGCCGGGAAACCAATATGGAATATGATCCGAAAAACCAAGCACTTCAAGGCCTCTTTCGATGGCTTTTTCTACATATTCCCGATCCTCACCTGTCGCGTGCTTACAACGATAGGTATGTGTGTGAAAATTTGCTTTCATCTATAAAAATCCGTCCTTTTTCAAAAATCAAAATACCATTTTATTATAACATGTCCCGCAGAAAATTTCAATAAAAAAGACTTCTCTTTCGAGAAGTCTTTTTTTGCATAAGATTAGGTTCCGCCGAGACCGGAGTGTTCGATACCCTGAACGAGCTTTCTCTGACAGAAGCAGTACATGATAACGAGCGGAATGACAACCAAAAGACCTGCGGTATTCTTAACAGCAACTTCAAATGTTGCTTCGTTCGCACCTGCCTGATCCTTGAGAAGATCAAGAGTTTCGGGCATGATGGACCAGAAGCGGTTGCTGGTAAGGAGCAAGTTTTCGGAGGAAGGCATGAACGTATTGACATAGAAGATGTCAGTCCACTGCCAAGAGAACGCGAGAATGAAGATGGTAACCAACATCGCACCGGAGATCGGAATGATGATGTTGAAGAATGTTTTGAAAACACCGTAACCGTCTACGTAAGAAGATTCTTCGAGTTCGTCCGGAACGCCGCGATAGAACTGACGCATCAAGAAAATGAAGAGACCGTTCTTAAATGCAAGACCCGTGAGGGAGAGCAAGATCATCGGCGCATAAGTGTTATAAAGACCCTGAGTAAGTCCCAATGCAGAGTAAAGTCCTGTTGCCTCAAAGATACCGAAGATATCGAAATAGAGGAATTTCTGCACGAACGCAGAGGACAAGATCTGGTGAGGAACGATCATGGTAAGCATAACAACGAGGAAGATCGCGTTACGACCTTTGAATTTGAACTTCGCAAAACCATAGCCGATAAACGCACAGACGAAAGTCTGAATGATCGCGCATACCGCAGACAAAATGAAAGAGTTCAAAAGTGCCTGGAAGTAATGGTTTTCGATGATCAAATATTTGTAAGTGTTCAATGTCGGATATTTCGGAATGAGTTTAACGTCACTCTGAATAAAGTCGACAGGGCTCATGAAGGAAGCGGAAATCTTCGAGAAGAAGGGGAACAAAATGATATAAGAAATACCGAGAAGCAAAATAAAACGGAAAACCGCGAGCAAAAGCTTCTTATAGAAGTTGCTGTTAAGATATTTTGCTTTCATTCTTTCTTTAAGGGAGGTTCTTTCGAAATCAACCCTGATTCGATTTTTGGATTCTTTTAACACACGAGGTGCAGTTTCTTGATTCTTATTCATGGTGTTGGTTTCCTCCCTTCTTAGTCATTCTTACGGTCATAGAATACGAAGTTCTTGCAAACGAGAGCTACAAGACCAAGGGCTACGATAACGATACCGAAGTAGGTCCATGCTGCTGCGGACTGAGCACCGCTGGGTACGCCGTCCGGGGAGATCGCAATGATCGCCTGCATAACTTCATTGGATTCTGCCGTAAAGGAGTCGATAATGGTATAGAAAGCGTTTACGAGGATCATCGGGGAGATCATCGGGAAGGTGATCTTCCAGAAGGTTTCCCAAGCGGTTGCGCCGTCGATTCGGCAAGCCTCATAGATTGCCGGAGAGATCGACTGCAAGCCTGCAAGGAAGA
>JBGVIG010000032.1:0-5202 GCA_045122995.1 Eubacteriales bacterium
CTTTTTCTTCTACGGTTGCGAAAGCATCGTAAACGATCTTCTGAGCAACACCTTTTTTGCCGTCGAGCATTACATTGTTGATAAGCTTAGTAACGAGCTTAGAATTGTAAAGCGGATCCGGCAATACATCTCTTTTGGAAATTTGACCTCTTCTTGGCACTGTTATTCCCTCCTTCATAAATTTTTAAATGATATCATTGGTACTCGAAAGTTTCCTCCCGATTGTGCGAATGTCCGTTTTCAACGATGTATGCCAATATATCGCTTCCGATATAAACAAAATATCTATTAAAAATGGATTCCACATAACGGAGTTTTAAGCGGCAGCGCTATTATTTCTTAGCTGTTTTCTTACCGCGTTTTGCACCGTAGAGAGAACGGCTCTGCTTACGGTTGTTAACACCCTGGGTATCGAGTGTACCACGGATGATGTGGTAACGTACACCAGGAAGGTCACGTACTCTACCTCCTCGGATAAGAACAACAGAGTGTTCCTGAAGGTTGTGGCCGATACCGGGAATGTAGCAGATTGCTTCAAAACCGTTGGTAAGCTTAACCTTTGCAACTTTACGGAGAGCGGAGTTCGGTTTTTTCGGTGTGGTTGTGTAAACCTTTGTGCAAACGCCTCTTTTCTGAGGAGCGCTAAGGTCTGTCTGGGACTTTGTGAGAGAGTTGAAACCTTTCTGGAGTGCAGGAGCTTTCGACTTGTAGTCCTTCTGATCACGGCCGTGACGAACGAGCTGGTTGAATGTTGGCATTGTTTGGACCTCCTTTTTAACAGAATAAATTTTGTTTATATATACCACCGAAAGCGATACTTTCAGTCGTACTCAATATTAGAGAACCACGCAGACCGCGCAGTCCACTTCGATGCCGCAAAGCGTACCAAGTTCGCTTTTTGTGTGGGCATCGTCGAAGCTTACACCGTATTCACGGCAAAGTTCGGATACTTGGGAAATGATCTTTTCTTCCGCGTCGCAAGCAACGTAAGCTTTTTTCGCATTTCCTTTTTTGATCATCTTTTTGGATTGATTCAGCCCCGCGATCATCGCGGAAGCAGTATTTTCGGAAGCCATTTGAATTAAAAATTCCTTTCAATAAATGAATGAGTCCGATTATACGTTTCTGTGAAAGTGGTTTCTTTTTCACCACACACAGCTACACTATATAATACCATTATTTCGTCAACTTGTCAATGGAATTTTCAAAAAAATCGTAAAAAAATCAATATTTTTTGATCGAAAGAAGACAAAAACAGCCAACATGAATACATTTATTGCATTTTGACAAAAAGAGGGCGTTGCTCTTTTTCAAAAGCAACGCCCATCATTTTTATTTTATGCGTTTTCGGCAACCAAAGTGTCGTTTTCGAGCACGGTGTCTTTCTTGCTTACCTCGATATCACGGTAAACCTGAAGACCGGTACCGGCAGGAATGAGCTTACCGATAATAACGTTTTCTTTCAGACCGATGAGGTGGTCAACCTTACCCTTGATCGCAGCTTCTGTAAGAACTCTGGTGGTTTCCTGGAAGGAAGCGGCGGAGAGGAAGGATTCTGTCTGCAATGCCGCTTTGGTGATACCGAGAAGGATCGGTGTCGCGGTTGCAGGACGAATGGTCTTTTCACCTGCGTCGATGCGTGCCTGGATTTCAGCGTTAACGCTTTCGAATTCGGAAACGTCAACAACTGTACCGAAGAGCAGATCGGTGTCACCACTGTCGTCGATGCGAACTTTACGTGTCATCTGACGTGCGATAACTTCAATATGCTTATCGTTGATTTCGATATCTTGAATACGGTATACACGCTGAACTTCGCGAATGATATAATCGTAAGCCTCGGAAAGGCCTTTAATTCTGGTGATATCCGTCGGAGCCAAGCTGCCTTCGGTGATCATGTCACCGCGGTTGATATATTCACCGGCGTTAACAAGGATCTTTGTGCCATAAGGAATTGCGTAAACAACGTCAGTGCCGGTTTCGGCAGCGTTGCGAACGATAACATTTCTTGCGCGTTTTGCGTCTTGAATTTCAACAAGACCGGAAACCTCGGAAAGCGTTGCTGTCTTCTTGGGACGGCGTGCTTCAAAGATTTCTTCAACACGGGGAAGACCCTGTGTAATATCCGCACCCGCGATACCACCGGTGTGGAAGGTTCTCATCGTAAGCTGTGTACCAGGTTCACCGATGGACTGTGCCGCGATGATACCAACGGATTCACCTACGCTGACTTTCTTGCTGGTTGCAAGGTCGGCGCCGTAGCAATGTGCGCAAACGCCGTGTTTGCATTTACATTTGAGAATGGAACGAACGTGAACGCGCTCGATACCAGCGTTAACGATAGCAGTCGCCTGCTGCGCTGTAAGCATTTCACCGTCATGAGCAAGAATGTTGCCGTCTTTATCCACAACATCGCCGATGACGTATCTACCGGGAAGGCGGTCTGCCAAAGGTTCAATGATTTCGTTGCCGTCTTTAACGTCGTATACCCAAATACCTTCGGTTGCACCGCAATCTTCTTCACGAACGATAACGTCCTGAGAAACGTCAACAAGACGTCTGGTAAGATAACCGGAGTCAGCAGTCTTAAGAGCGGTATCGGAAAGGGATTTACGAGAACCTCTTGCACCGATGAAGTATTCCAAAACGTTCAGACCTTCACGGAAGCAAGCTTTGATCGGGATTTCCATTGTTCTACCGTTGGTCGCAAACATAAGACCACGCATACCTGCGAGCTGACGCATCTGCGCCATAGAACCACGGGCACCGGAGTCAGACATCATGTTGATGGAGTTGTAGCGGTCCATGCAGTTCTTAAGAGCATCGACAACGTCGTTTGTTGCCTGCTCCCAAACCTTGATAACGCTGTTGTAGCGTTCGTCTTCGGAGAGAAGACCGCGGCGGAAGTTGCGGCCGATCTTTTCTACGTCTTTTTCCGCCTGTGCGATGATGTCCTTCTTCTGATCCGGAACAGTCATGTCAAGCACGGAGATGGAAATAGAAGCGAGAGTAGAATATTTATAACCGTTGGACTTGATATCGTCAAGAACCTGTGCGGTCACAGAAGGACCGTGCTTCTTGATGGTGCGGTCAACGATCTGACCAAGCTGTTTCTTCTTGGTTGTGAAGTCGATTTCGAGCTTCAAAAGGTTTTCGGGCTTCGATCTGTCAACAAAGCCAAGATCCTGAGGGATCGGCTGGTTGAAGATGAGTCGACCGAGTGTCGCGTCGATGATGCCGGTGTGAACAACGCCGTCGATCTCTCTAGAAACACGAACCTTGATCGGTGCGTGAAGGCCGAGAAGACCGTTTGCGTAAGCCATCATCGCTTCATCGAAGTCGCGGAAGATGCTGCCTTCACCGGGTTCGCCTGCGCGGTCGATGGTGAGGTAGTAAGAACCGAGAACCATGTCCTGAGAAGGAACGGTTACGGCTTTACCGTCCACGGGCTTCAAGAAGTTGTTTGCGGAGAGCATAAGGAATCTTGCTTCCGCCTGTGCTTCGTTGGAAAGCGGAACGTGAACAGGCATCTGGTCACCGTCGAAGTCGGCGTTGAACGCGGTACAAACGAGCGGGTGGAGCTTGATCGCTCTGCCTTCTACGAGCACAGGTTCAAATGCCTGAATGGAAAGACGGTGAAGTGTAGGCGCGCGGTTGAGAAGAACAGGGTGGTCTTTGATGACGTTTTCGAGCGCGTCCCAAACTTCGGGGCTTGCTCTATCCACTTTCTTCTTTGCGTCCTTGATATTGGAAGCGTTCTGTGTTTCTACAAGACGTTTCATAACGAAAGGCTTGAAGAGTTCGAGCGCCATTTCCTTAGGAAGACCGCACTGATAGATCTTCAGTGTCGGGCCAACGACGATAACGGAACGACCGGAATAGTCAACACGTTTACCGAGCAAGTTCTGACGGAATCTGCCCTGCTTACCGCGGAGAGATTCAGAGAGAGATTTGAGCGGACGGTTGGAAGAACCGGTAACGGGTTTACCGTGTCTGCCGTTGTCAATGAGAGCGTCAACCGCTTCCTGAAGCATTCTCTTTTCATTCTTGATAATGATATCGGGAGCGTAGAGTTCAAGAAGTTTTTTCAAACGGTTGTTACGGTTGATAACTCTGCGGTAGAGGTCATTGAGGTCGGAAGTTGCGAATCTGCCGCCATCGAGCTGAACCATCGCACGAAGATCCGGAGGAATAACCGGAAGCACGTCGAGGACCATCCATTCAGGCTTGTTATCAGATTTGCGGAATGCTTCCACAACTTCAAGACGTTTGATAATACGGAGCTTTTTCTGACCGCTTGCGGCATCAAGCTCTGCTTTGAGCTGTTCGGAAAGCTTTTCAATGTCGAGCTCCTGAAGGAGTTCCTTGATCGCTTCCGCGCCCATGCCCACACGGAAATCATTTTCGTATTTTTCATACATTTGATGATATTCGGTTTCTGTGAGCATCTGTTTCTTTTCGAGAGGAGTGTTGCCGGGGTCCAAAACGATATACTGACCGAAATAGATAACCTTTTCGAGCAGTCTGGGAGAAATGTCAAGGAGCAAGCCCATTCTGGAGGGGGTTGCCTTGAAATACCAGATGTGGGAAACAGGAGCAGCAAGCTCGATATGTCCCATGCGTTCGCGGCGAACCTTTTTGGTCGTCACTTCTACGCCGCATTTCTCACAGGTTTTGCCTTTGTAGCGAACTCTCTTATATTTACCGCAGGCACATTCCCAGTCCTTAGTCGGACCAAAGATCTTTTCGCAGAAAAGACCGTCGCGTTCGGGGCGGAGTGTGCGGTAGTTGATGGTTTCAGGCTTGGTAACCTCGCCATAGGACCAGCTTCTGATCATTTCGGGAGATGCGAGGCCGATCTTGATAGAATCAAAAACATTTTTACCCATTGATATCTCCTCCAAATTTATTCTTCATCGTAGTCGTCGGATTCTTCTTCGTCACCGAAGTCATCAAAGAAATCCTCGTCGTCTGCGTTCTGGAAGTCTTCTGCGATCTCTTCTTCGTCAACCATGTTGAGAGATTCCACATCTTCATCGTCGATTACAGCAGGACCAACGTCTTCTGCGGTCACATAGCCCTTATCATCGTCGAGAAGATCGTCACCGATCTGAGAAAGTTCGATTTCTTCGCCTTCATCGTCGAGAACACGGATATCAAGACCGAGAGATTGCAATTCTTTTACAAGCACGCGGAAGGATT
>JBGVIG010000033.1:0-1661 GCA_045122995.1 Eubacteriales bacterium
GCATTGTCAACGGTGTGGCAGGGGTCACATTTAAAGGAAGATGCACCGTCATTCATGAATGCCTTGAGATGATCGAACCAGTCAGGAATTTCGGGAGCTACTTCGTTACCGATGCGGCGTTCTTCTTCTGCAGTAAAGTCATGTTCACAGCAGAGCCAGAGGTGGAGCTTATAACCATAGCGCGCGAGTGCCGCGGTAAAGAAGTTCGGATCGATTTTGCCATATTCTTTGCTTCTTGCCCATTCTTCAATCAGGAATTTGCCGCGAGGGCCGTTACTCCACTTTTTGTTTACAGAGAAATCATAACGTTTTTCCATCCAACCGGGTTCCAAGCTGATAGAGTCGCAAGGAAGACCCGCTTGACGGAACTGCGCCGCATTTCTCATAACTTCGTACTGGTCAGCTGTATACTGATCAAGGAAGGCAAGGCCGTGCGCCCACTTCGGAAGCATTGCGGGGCGGCCTGTGATGTAAGTAAAACGTTCCAAAAGTTCCGCGAGCGTATCACCTGCAAAAATAGTGAAGTCGATATCGCCATCGGGGAGATACCACAAAATTTCATTTGCGTTCTTTGCGCAAACGTCGATCGCGTGCCACCATGTGGAGTTGCAGAGGATACCGTAACCCGCTTTGGTCATCAGGAAAGGAACAGGCATTTCGTTGCTCTGATATACAACGCGCTGGAGATAAGTTCTGCCGTTCAAAACGATCTTATCGGTGTTTGCAGCACCAAGACCGTAGAAAAGCTCGTCCTCAATGCCCGTTACGGTAAAGTATTTGGGATCCTTCTGGAAATCAACGGTACCGTAGCTGCGTTTCGCGTCTTCACCGATGATCTGCTTGGGAGAAGGACGCATACCGTTCAATTCTTTATTAAAATATTCCTTAACAGCTTCTGTTTCAGGATTTGCAAGACTTACCTTGCGTTCAACACGGGGAGAAGAGAACGTTACCACACCGTCTTCATAAGTAACGGTGAGAGAACCGGCTTTCACACCGTTTTCCACGTCTTCGCCGAAGTTTTCTTCGGGTTTTGTGTAAAGGTTGTAGCGGTCAAAGAGAGATTCTTCCGTACCGATGTGAACTCTCACGATGTCATTCGCATACGCAGTGATGCGAACGGCTTTTTCGCCGTATGTAAATTCTTTTACCATATAAATTAACCTTCCCTTTCTTCTGTTTTCAAAAATTTAGGTTGGTGATTTCGTTTCGGCGCACCATGCACATGGCTTATAACCGTGTGTTTCCAAATAAGCAAGACTTTCCACGCCGATCTCAAGCTTATTGTTTGGGGATATTTTCTTTGCGTAAACACAATTTTTATCCAAATGATAGATGTCGCTGTTTTTATTAATAACAACAGGAATCCTCTCCGTTTCGTGCGAAGAGGAAACCTGTTTCGTATAATCATCTTTAGAGATAAGAACGTTCGCCCCCGTCGTACAAGAACAAAAAAGCGATACCAAAAGCAAGATTTCCGTAAACAGAAAACAAACTTTTTTGAGCAAATCTATGATCCTAACCGATCTTCACAAAAACCGTGTAGTCAGCAGTTTTCGGAACTTTCACCCACGCAAAAGATTCCGCTTCAATGAGGAATGTTTCCGCCCGTTTGCCGGAAACGATCTCTTCGCCAACACACGTTGCACGAAATTCGTAAG
>JBGVIG010000034.1:0-4358 GCA_045122995.1 Eubacteriales bacterium
GTGATGCCCTTATCGCTCAGGGTGATCCATTTGAGCGCGTCTGCGGCCTGTTCCTTTTTAAGCAAATGCTTTGCCATGAAAATTTTGACAGAGGCGCTTACCTGCCAAATGTCATCAGGGTGATCTTCCATCGCAAGTGAATAGTATTCAGCGGCAAGTTCGTCTTCATTTGCTTTTTGATGGTAGTCACCTATGTGCAAGCAAGCGGACAAATTCTTGTTTCTTGCGGCGGTTTCAAACCATTGTACTGCTTGTTCCTGATCACCGCGATCTGCGTAATAAGTAGCAAGCTCATATTGCGCCTCTGCGTGATGATGATAAGCTGCCATCTGCAAATAGACGAATGCGGCATCTTGATCTTTGGGCAAATTGTCGCCGTGTTTTTTTGTTAAAACCGAGAGGCGGTACTGCGCTTCCGAATGTCCAAGCATCGCCGCCTGGAGATAGTATTTTTTCGCCATGGGAAGATATTCGTGACTGCTGTGATAATCGCCGGTCCCAAATCGTTTTTGATATTTTTTCCCCAGATCATAGAGCTGACGTGCGCTGTTTATTTTTGCGTCACGATCTTTTTGAAGTCTGGATACGTTGTTTTGGAGATAGGAAATGCTTCGGATCGCTTTTTCTTCTTCACGCACTCGTTCATTTTTTTGGATCGCATCTTCGACTAGTTGGTTCAGCTTTTCTTCGTCCGTATATTTGATAAAGCACATTCTGCCCTTGTAACCCTTGTAAATATGCTTTTTGTAGGTTACCGGAAGGTTCCATTTTTCACGGAATTCGTTGATCAGAGCTGTCAGCTCACGCGCCTGCTTACGCAGGATATCGGGGTGAAATGTGGGGTGTGCAAAGTCACGAATAAAATGCTCGAGTCCTTTGGAAAAATCAGTCATTCGGTCGATCTGAGAGGTGATGATGTTCTGGTCGTATCTTTTTTGGTAAAGCACACGCGCAAATTCTTGCTTCGTCCAATAGGTAAGGCCGTCATCTTTGGAAAGATAAATGCCGCATTCCTCTAATTTTTCGAAATTTTCACGGTGATTTTCAATATCGCGCGGATTGATGCAATCCAGCGCAGGACATTCGGTAAACAGCTTGTCAAAGGGACGCATAAACGTTTCCAGATAGACGTCCTTGAGTTCCTGTTGATAGCGACGGCGGATCGCATACAATTCCAGACGGTCGATCACAACGTCGCCGATCTTTTGTTTCAGCTCGTCGACAGCGTAGTGTGCCAAAAGCTTATCGCGGTGATCTTGCTGTGCATCGATCAATCGGCAAAGCTTGGTGTATCTTTCGCAAAAGCGGAAGGGGTTTTTATTTTCCAAAATGGTTTGAATATTTTTATCATCTCGTTTGAGCGTATTCAACCATCGATAAACGTTATTTTGGGTATATTGCGCTTGTGTGTCGTAGCGTTGTCCCAATTCCTTCAAAGCTTCCATGTCATAGATACACGGCGTATCCCCGTCGTATAGCACCGCGAAATCTTCGAGATCAGCGATCTGCGCTTTCAGTTCCGCGTGCAATTTCTGCTGGTTTTCGGCAGAGATCGACTTGGACTGCGCGAGCTGCAGAATGACATCTTCACGTTTCAGAAGCGTTTTGATCATCGCTTCCTTGGGCGGCACGCCGTCGATCAATACGGCAGTTTTTGCATGGATCTGTGCGATCCAATCTTCATCAGACAAGGAAACAAAAATGTGATCTTCGTTTGGATCCTGCTCCTCGGTCACAAACAAAACGCGCTTTTCCGTCGCATTTTTGTTTGCTTGGAACTGTTTTGTGCGGAATTCCTTTTTGCCTGCTTCGACAGACGAGCAGAAAAGCACCATGAACGATGCGTGGTGAAGCGCACAGAGAAGGTCCGGGTCGTAATAGGTTTTGCTGTTTGTGATATCAAAAGCTTGCACGGAATGATAGTCCAGCTCCTCATAGAGAAGCTCGGCTTGCTCTTTGTGTTCTTCTTCATACAGAATGACAACGTCAGTTTCGCTGTTTCGTTCGAGAGCTTCGTAATACGATCTGATCGGACGAAGAATCTTATCATTGACAGAGGCGAAGGAATCGGGAAACAGTTCTTGCATGTCATTCAGCAGAACATAGCTTTCCGATGCCTCGAAAGAAGAGAGATCGTCATAAGCATAGGCAAACATCATCAAAAGAGGTGCTTTTTCCGCGATACCTCGGATCATTTTACAATCGCATTGAAGTCGTTCGACGATCAGATCGAAGAATTCCTTTTCTTGATCCAAACCGCGATTTTGAAGATCCTGGATCACGTTGTCTACGAGTACACTGTCAAAATTAAAATAGTTTCGACGCTGTACTTTGGAATTCGCGATCGCCGCTTTTGTATCTTCCAGATATTTTGAATCGAGTGAGGGCTGTTTGGGAATATCTATCTCTTTATCTTTTTCTGATACGTTGACGTTCAGCATTGTAGTTTCCATTTCTTTTGTCACCTCCATGATGATTTATTGATTATGTCGTTTTTTCGGGACTTGGGAGCACGGTTATATTTTTCGCGGCAAGACCTCTATCATTTTTTCCGGGATTATAGGATACTTTCGCACCGACTACACATTCGCGCGCATTTTTAACGTCGGATAGGTAGAAGTGAACGTTTCCATCGATAAAACCGTAGCCTCTTTCACGGAAACACTTCGTGATCTTGCCGATACTTTGCTGCTTTTGTTCTGTAGGCTTTGCGGTTTCATTCTTTTTGTTTTGCGGCATCGGTTTTTCTGCAGGCAAGGGGGGCTGTTTTTGTGGGGGCACAGGTGCAGACTGTGCGGCTTTCTCTTTGGTATTCAAATAGTTCTGAATATCCGCGACGGAGCGAAACTGAATGCTTGGAACCTCGTTGCCGTGGGATTTGATGTGCTGCGCGAGTTTTGCGAGTTTTTCGAAATAGAACTTGAATTCATGATTCTTTTCCTCCTCAAAATACTTGCGGTTGATCCTGCCGTCGTCCAGCATTTTTTTCATGTTCCGATCCAAAGTGAGGTAAAACGTCTGAACACCCGCATCAAGATCGTAAGTGTCGATGCTAAGCTCTTTCAGCGTCGTGGCTTTTTCACGGAGCTGATTTGCGATCTCGGCTTTCTCTTTATAGCTCAATACGATGTCGGAAAGATCGCCGTGGACGAACTTATTGGCATCGTGATAGATCGGAGCAAGCGTATCACTCAAATATTTCGGTACGTCTGCGATTTGCAATTTTTTGGCGATGGATTCACGATTGCGGAAAAGGATCTTGTCGTTCAGATCGACACCTTTGACAAAGCGGACGTACAATTCGACACAGCTGCGAAGCTTCAGATTTGCTCCTTGAAGATCCATGGGCTTGCTGGATAAGCAATATTCCACCTCTTTTTCGATATCACCGCACGTATCTGCGAGAAGCGATACGATATCCTGTGTTTGTTCAAGGAGCTTAGAAAGTCTGTCGTGTGTTTCTTCGGCGCGTTTTTTCTGCGCACCTTCCGAAATTGCCGCTTTTTCTTCCATCTTGTCGATCTTGTGGCTCAATTGTAGGATAGCTTCCAAAAGCTCGTTTTTGGGGAGCTGTGCGATCTGCTCTTCGTACGTTGTTGCAGGGCGTTTGGATAAGCGTTCGAGAAGGGTTTCTTCGACAGCTTTTCGAAATGCGGCGTCTTCCGTTTCATACGTTGCTATGGGTTCAGAAACTTCCTCTGCCACTTTTTCAAACGCGCTGAAAATCGACTGCTCCTCAAACTCGCGATCTCTGTTTTCGTATGCCATTTCGGAAAATTCTTCAAATGTCATGGTTCTCAGAGAAGCCATGTCGGAGAGGGTGTTCGCTTTTTCCACTTCGCGGCGAATGAGGCTGTTTTCCTTGGCGACTTCTTGCAAACGGTCCAGACGGTACGTTTCAGTGTTCAGCTGCTGTTGCAGCGCATTGTATCTGGTGACGAGCACTTTGTAGCCGGGGGAATTCGGCGGATAATCGCCGCTGATCTTCTGATCGACCAGCGCACGCATTTCCTTTGCGAGACTATCCATGCGCGCTGTCGAGCGCTTCAGTTCAATGTAGGTTTTGATTTCTTGGTCTTTGCGATCTTCGTAATCTGCATCGTAAGGGTGCTGGAGAAGCAGATAGCCTTCAACGTGGCTTTGAATACGGTCTGCATAAAATTCGATCGCTTGGGGATAGCGAACGGTGCCTTGTATGTATTTCAGAATACGAGTCAAAATGAGTTTGCCGTTTGACGGCATATCCTCTGACCAGGAATTTGCGGTGGATTGGATTTTCGAAACGGAAGATTTGATCGTGCGAAGTGCTTCTATGGAAATGTTTGTGATCACCATATCCTTTACGATTTCGTCCGATG
>JBGVIG010000035.1:0-3029 GCA_045122995.1 Eubacteriales bacterium
GATTTCTAAATCTCCAGGATTGTGAAAACGAAATGAAAGAAGGAGAACAGATTCTCGCTGAACTGGCAAAACAAATGCAAAGCGACAAACGCGTGCCAGTTCCGCTTTCAAAACTACGCATCGCGGTCAAATGCGGCGGCAGTGATGGTTACAGCGGCATCACGGCAAACCCATTAGTGGGACGTACAGCAGAGCTTTTCGGCGCTTACGGTGCCACCGTTTTGATGAGTGAAATGCCAGAGATCTTCGGTGCAGAGCAGCTGCTTCTTTCCCGTTGCAAGGATCCATCTGCATTTGATGTGTGCGCCTCGATGATTCGCGAGTTCAGACAGTATTTCATCGATCATGGCGAGGGGATCGCCGATAATCCCTCTCCCGGTAACATTGCGGGCGGCATCAGTACGTTGGAAGAAAAATCTCTCGGATGCGTGCAAAAAGCCGGCAATCTTCCGCTTTGCGGTGCGCTTGCGTTTGGCGAAACACCTCCCGATCACGGTGGGTTGTATCTTGTAAACGGTCCCGGAAATGATATGGTTGCGATCACGGCGCTGGCAGCGTCCGGTGCGCATGTGATCCTCTTTACTACAGGACGCGGCACGCCTTTGTCATCGGTCGTTCCCACTTTGAAGATTTCCACCAACACACCACTCGCCCAAAAAAAGCCACATTGGATCGACTTTGATGCAGGCGTCTTGCTTGACAGTGCTGATATGACCGCCTTATCAAACGCGCTTTTCGACACTTGTTTTTCCATCGCAGAAGGTGCGCTCACCAAAAGCGAAGAACAAGGCTTTTATGACATTGCGATCTTCAAAGACGGCGTTACGCTGTAAAAAATACATTTTCCCATTACACATAAAAAAACGGCTACCGAGTGTTAAACCCGATAGCCGTTTTTGTTTTTCATTAAAATGTCTTCAATCTTTTATTTTTTCTTTCTGATCACAACAACTGCAATTAAAATTGCGCCAATCGCCAAAACAGCACCCATAACGATAAAGGCGGTGGAAAATGCTTTTTCTTCCGCGGGTGTTGTATCCGTCGGCTCTGCAGTATTTATGTCTGCAACAGTCGTGGTTTCAGACAAAGCGCTTGTTTGCTCTTCTGTGGTTGTTTGAAAAGGTGTTGTTGCTGTAGTAGCGGTAGTGGACATGGTTTCCGTAGTTGTTGCCACCGTGGTGGGCAAGGTCGTTGTCATCGGCAAGGTTGTCGTAGTAGTTTCTTCCGGAATCTGCGTTTCCCCATTACCGATCAACATGAGCAAAGCCTCAACACGGGAGGAAAGATAATATCTCATAAATCCAAGTGCGGTGTCCTGTGTATCATCATATGCCGTACCGTATTCCTTGAACTGCACGAACTTTACAGAACTTTTCCTACCGGCAGAATTCAAAAGCCAATTGTTTCCATCATAAAGTTTCCAACGAATTCGATCCATCGCGACAGCGTCTTCGAGCAGCGCCACAGAAGCTTCAAACCAACCATCCTTGGAAAGATATTCATGCACGGCATGATACGCTGTATCGTATTGCGCGGCAACAGTTTCCCTAAAATCTTCATGTGTCATGAGCTTCTTTGCCAAATCACGAGGATATTGGAAAACACCGTTCTGTGCCCAAAGAAACGCCGTGTCTGTGCCAAAGTCTTTATTATAGTTGATATTACCAAGTGTATTGTCCAAATCCCAAAGAGGACCCATATAGATCTTGGCGGTCACACCGTTTTTATCAGCATCTTTAAAGAAGAACATACTGGAAGTATAAGCGTCCCAGTTTTTCATAAGCTCCTGAACTGTGTAAACGCCTGCAAAGCTTTCCATGTCAATATATTCGCTGTAGTGTACGCCATTTTTATTGTAGCCGGTTTCGGAGAAAATCGCTTCTTCCATATCGGCAAAAAGCTTCGCGATATATTCCACTTCGTCTTTGCTTGCATATTCGGGAGATTTAACAACGTAAATATTTCCGTTTTCCGTTTGGAAATAGCAAGGCTCATTTTTACCATAATTGTTATCCAGCTCGACAAGATAGCCGCCCGTAATATCTTTCGGGGAAAGCATACCGATAGCATAGCGGTAAGAAGTAAGGATCGTGCTCGAGATAAGGTCGCCGCCGGTTTCTGTCTTCAGCGAGAAAGATGACAAATCTTTACCGGCATTCGCCGTTTCATTTGCCTTTTCAAGATCGGTAATTTCCACGCGGTTCTCATTGACCTGCACCTTTTCGCAGAGCATATAAAGCCCACGGTATTCACCGTCAATGTAAAGGTTCACAAAACGGTAGTCAATGTTGTACGGAATATTGAGTTCATCACCGAGTGTAAACGCCAGCGCGTTGTGCAAAGCAGACTGGTCGGTATAATTGGCAAGCAAGATCCATGTTTTTGCCTTCTCCATGCCGAGCAATTTCGTTTTTTTACCAAGCTTGATCTGATAAGGCTTTTTATAATAACCGGAAGTCGCATTGCCGCGAATTTTGATCTCACTCGAAGTGTTTTCATCGATATCGCTGTAAGAAACAGCGCCATCACTTTCCAAAACCAGAATATCAGAACAATCATCTCGACGAGATTTATTCCCTTCAATATAGGAAAGTCCCATCAAAGTCGAAACAAAAACCGACGCCAATTCGTCCTCATGATAAAACGTATAGATGTTGCTCTTACCGCCAACATTCAGCGTGAGCTTATAGCAAACATTTCCCAAAGCGTCAGTCGTTTCCGCCGGTGTGATATCCACGGTCGTACCCTTGGCAATAGAACCGGCATAATTTTTACCGGGTGTCAAAAATGTAAAATCACAGTTAAACGAAAGCTTTGTGATATCCACCGAGGACGGAAGATAAAATACATTTTTCGTAGCAATGATTTCTGTTGTTTGGCCATTTTTCGCTGTCACGACGACTGCGGGCGCTTCGTTTGCCGCAAACGCCTGAAACGAGAAAAGAAAAACAAAGACCAAAACAAAAGCGGTTGCAATCAGAATTTTTTTCATAGCAAGTCCTTTCTGAAGATAAAATGGTTTCAAGTTG
>JBGVIG010000036.1:0-7869 GCA_045122995.1 Eubacteriales bacterium
AAACAACGTCTTCTACGTTATACTTGTTCGCAAATTCTTTGGAAAGTGTTTCTCTTTCAAGAAGCTTATTGTATGCATTTCTGTATGCAATTTCTTCCTGAAGTTTTGCGGTAGCTTCCGTTTCCATGGAGTTGAAGCGGAGTCTGTCAACTTCGTCCATTGTGTTGAGGTACAAAGTTTCTGCTGCTACAAATGCGTTGTGAGTATTATTGTACTGACCGAACATGAATGTTGCCATGGTTTCGTCCATACGGTAAGCGGTAAGGAAGTCATGGTCTGTGATGGTTGCTGTCTGGAGCGAACCGATCGCTGCGTTGAGCATGTTGTAGTAGCTTACTACGTCATCTCTCCATGTCTGGTAAGATACGGAATAGTTATCGGAAAGACCCATCATCATTGCGCTCTTGAGCTCAGAAACGTTCTGGTAAGAGAGCAAGAAGTAGAGAGCCGCGCCGCTTTCAAGAGATTTCAAAACTTCGTACTGAACGTCACCTTCGGTGTTGATCATACCGCCAGCATAATTCATATAACCGTGGAGAACGATACCGATGAAAGGAACGGAGTAAGAAGAAATCTGATAACGGCTGTTGTCAAGAGGAAGATCAACAACGTCAGTTGCGTAAGGAATCGCATATGCGTTACCGCCGCTGACAAGAACTTTACCGTAGCTATCTTTCATAACTGCGAGGAGTTCCTGAGTATTGACTTTGGAATCTTCACGAGTGATCGGGTAATCTTCGTTGTAGTCAGAGCTTACTACTTCACCAAGGGACATGGAAGCAATAGCGCCAACGTTGTATTCATTGTAATCTTCTGCAAATTTCTCAAAGAGCTTGAGATATGCGCCGGAAGAAACAACGTTCTTCATACCGAAGTGCTTGATAGACTGATATACATAGTCATAATCACGCTGTGTGGAGTATCTGCCACTCATGGTCTGTGCTGCATGTTTGCGGAAATTGAAGCCGCTGAAGGTCTTCGCCCAAGCAATGCTTGCGAAGTCAAATTCGGGATATACGCCGATGCCTGTTTCAGAAGCATAGGAAAGAAGTCTGTTAAGACCCTTTTCGCCGCCAACTGCTTTAGACCAGTCAACATAAGTGGGATAGTAAGGTTTGGACATATTACCATTTGCAAAACCTTCAAGAATGAAGTTTACGTTGGTAATGCCCTCACTCTTGAGGTCATCAGCCATTGTGATAACGTCATCAAAAGTGGTAAGAGGTTTGGTTACGGTCACAGGAATGGAAAGAATGGTATCTTCTGCTTCGAGTGCGCCGAAAGAACGGATATAAAGCGGAATGGAAGATTCAACTTCACCTTTTACGAGTTCATCGATAGCGCCGTTGCGGATGAGGTAATCGCGATATGCGTTAGCCATACCAACGTAAGAGGACTCGTAAGTGCTTTCGTCATTGGAAAGCAAGGTGTAGCGAATGGTGTAGTTGCCGGTGTACTTGGTATCGTTTGTTGCGGTCATGCTCGCGCTGCTGTTACCAATAGAAGAACCAGTGGTAATCGCGTCGCTCTGCTTCACGTTGAACAAAGCGAATACGGTGCTGTATTCGGTAGTACCGGAAGCACCTGCCCAAGCCATTTCACGGAGGTTAGCACGAACGGAAGCGAAGGAATCGCCTTCTTCGATGATTGCTACAAAGCCGCGGTCATAAGCTTCGGTAACGATCTTATCACCAACAGCGGGCTTGCCTTCACCACGGGAAACGCTCTTGGAAACTTCGTAACCTTCGGTAAGACCGAATACGGGGATACGAACGTCAGCAGCGTTTGCGTCGGTAGCAGCAAGAGTTTCGAGTGCATAGTCCATGCCGTAGAGTGTACAACCCTGAATGCCAGACTTGACGGTACCGTCAGCGTTATAGTAAGAAAGGAGTGTACCAGAACCGTCGGGAATGAAAACATAACCGTCGTTTCTAACGATCTTACCGCCGCTGGAGGACTCAGCACCTGTGGTCTTCAATGTTGTGCAACCGAAGTAAGGAAGCAAAACAAGGCTTTCCAAAGTGTAGTTGGTTTCGTTGTAACGGATACTCTTCGCGGGAATACTTGCGGTCAGACCGTATTCATCGATCGTGTATTCAACAGCAAGACGGAAGAGCGGAGGTTCTTTTTCATCGCCTTCATAACCTGTGATTTCATGGTCTTCTTCCAATTTGTCATAGGTGTATTCAGGACAATATTTACGGATAAGATTTTCGATGTTTTTCTTAGCACGTTCACCGATACCCATCAAAACGTACATCTGCGCACCTTCGTTATCAACGAGGTACTTGTAAGATTCAGGGCGTTCGGGAGAAGGAATGGACTGAGGATCGTAAACGGAACCTTCTTCAGCAGGGCCTACCAATGTGTAGAGCGCGCTGGATTCAAGAATACCTTTATAGATCTGGCGTTCTTCACTGGTCATTTCCACCTGACGGAAAGCAAGAACGTCGAGAATCTGAGTTTCGAATCTGGATTTTTCGATCCACTGAGGAATGAGTCGTTTGGTTTCAACGGTACCGAGCGCGTATTCAACGCGAACACCGTTGGAAAGAACCTTGTAAGTGATCTGACCGCCTGCGATCGCAGCATCTGTGTAGCTGAACATTGTGCCGGAAGAACCAGTCTCTGTATCAGAGTACGCAAGAATGATCTGAGAAAGAAGTGCGTGACGGATCTTGTCGTCGTTACCGGAAGACGAAGAGGAAGACTCCGTATTTACAGCAACGTCATAGGGGTTGGAGAAAGTATATTCTCCGGTTTTTGTATTTTTGAGAGCAAATTCACCGGACGCTTTATCGAAATAAAGAGCGTATCCGTCTTCCTTGCTTTCGTACATGAGCGTCATGGTCGCAACCTTAGCCTCTTGAGAAGTATAAGACTCCGTGGGGTAAGTTGTGATATCCACGCCGCTTGTAACTTCGTCAGCCGCGAAAACAGGCAGGCTCACAGCAGAAAAAGCAAGTAGAATTGCCAGAATCGCTGAAAGAATTCTGATTTTTTTCATTTATTTCCCTCCTGTCATTCCAAACGGTAGGATACTTCTGTGATGATGTCTCTCACCATTGAAATCATACGGGTGATCAAGTTTGTAAAGAGGAGCATCACGAACAGGATAAATACCATGCCGACGATTGTGAAGAGTGTAATAACAATATTTCTACCCATGGAATAACCGTGTGTTGTCATGGCGCCGAAGAAAATCAACATGCCCATCCAAACGTAGGAAAGACCAAGGAGAAGTGTTACGAATTGTGCTTCGGAAAGCGAGAAGAAGTTGGTAGCGATCGTTGCGGGAATACCGAGAAGCGGAATCGGAACAAGCGCATAGGAAGAAGCAATAAAGATATCTTTGAAAGTGCCTTCGCCATCAAACAAAGTGGTAAGACACCAGTTTGCAACACACCAAAGCATCAAAGGACCGAGAACGGTAACAACAGGAAGAACGAGGTTAACCTGTTTGCCGCCGCCAAAGAGGTAAGCAGAACCTACCATCTGGTAAGCAACGGAGAATACCGTCAAAGCTACGATGCAGAGCGCGCCTCTTACAGAACCGCGTTTTTCATGTTTCAAATCCCAGAAACCGTCAAACGGGTGCAAGATTACGTAGAAACCATAGAGGAATTCTTCCCAAAGGGTACGTTTGCCAACTTTGGTTTCGCCCGCTTTATTCTTCTTGCCAACATAGCCAAGCGCTTTGGCAAGGAATACGATCACAACAACGACTACGAGAAGAACCCAAAGAATGTTTCTTTCAACCCAGTCTTTTCTCCAAGCCTTGAATGCGATGGAGTAGTTTTCAGTTTCGGAAGCATCTTTGTAGTATTCCATAGCTTCTTCGTACTGGCCCTGACGGTAAAGGTTTCTACCGATACCAACGTAAGCCGCGTCGAAGTTAATGTTTCTTCTGAGGATATCCTGCCAGTCGGAGAATGCCACAGAATATTCACGATTTGCGTTGTGCATAAGAGCCTGGTTGATTACGTCGCCGTAGTCAGTTCTCTTGAAGATTGTGATGGAGTTGAGGATACTGTCAAGAACGTAGATGTCACTGCCGTTATAAGTGATAGCGGTAGGAGAAGAAAGGTTACCGAGCTGTTTACCCTGGTCACCAAACGCGAAAAGCATGTTGCCTTCGCTGTCATAGGTATAGATTTTGCTTCTCTTGGAGTCGAGAACAGACCACATACCGTTGGGACCCATTGCGATATCCACGAGAGTGGAGGGGCCGTTTGCAGCTGCCATGTCGCCCATATCGTTAAACACAGCTTCACCGGCAGGCATTACGAAACCGTTACGAACGGTAATATCGTCACCTTTTGCGTTAAGACGTTTAACAGGAGCATAATCAGATTCGGTCGCACCGGATTTGATCGCAGAAGAAAGTTGTTCTTCGCCATCTTGGTCAAAGACGATCGTTGCCCAAACAACGCCTTCATCGTCAAGAGTAAGGCTCTGATAAGGAGTAGAGATATACGCTTCGGTTACAACGTTCGGGAAAATCATACGGCGGATACGAACAGCCATAGAAACGGACTGAGTCTGTGCGCCGAGGAAGCCCTGGAAAGAACCGTCGGGATTCAAAGCGATAATACCGGAGTAAGTGGTGGAAGATACGATATACATAGTGCCGGAAGGAGCAACCGCTACGGATACCGGACGGAATACGGTATCAGAACCCATGACGTCCGCAGTAGGAGCGCCTACAGTGGATTTGAAGTTACCTTCAAGGTCAAAAAGCACGATACGGGAATTCTGTGTATCACAAACGTAGATAGTATCTTCGGAAACGAACAAGCCTTCAGGACCGGAAAGTGCGTCAGGGTTACCATGTTCGTTGTAGAAAGTTGTAATCTCAAAATCGTATGCGAGATTGGGAGCAGGGGTGAGAACAACCACGCGGTTGTTGCCTGTGTCGGAAATATATACGTTACCGGTGTATTCGGAAACGAAAATTTCCTGTGCCCCGTTAAGAGGGGTTGCCATGTTCATGGTGTAAGCATCGATCGCTGCCTGAGGTGTATATGCATGAGGAGAGAGCGCCGCTTCACCGTCAATGGTGTAAGTGTATGTCTGGTACGGAGCCGCCGCCGCCGAAGCCTGGAATGTGAACAAGCCGGCGAGGAGGACGAAACAGAAAACCAGCGCAAAAATACGAGTAAGCTTTTTCAAAATTGCATCCTCCCTTTCTTAGTCTTTCATACCGGAAGTAGACATCGTTTCAACGACGTTACTCTGGGAAATTACGAATACGATAACCGGAACGATCAACATAACGATCGACGCTGCTGCACCGACACCCGCACGAGCGATACCGCCGGATACGATCTGCTGGATCGCATAGTTGAAGGTTTTGAGCTGTTCACTCTGGATATACATTGTAGAACCTGTATTCCACAAATCCTTGAAGGAGTAAACGATAAGAGTAAGCCAAGCAGGCTTAACCATCGGCATCGCGATTGTCCAATAAGTACGGATTTCGCTGGAACCGTCGAGTCGAGCAGATTCGAGAACGGCGTCGGAAATACCGGATACCATGAACTGACGCATAAGGAACATACCAAGTGTTGCACCCCATGCGGGAATGATGATCGACCAATAAGTATCGATAAAGCCAATGGTACTCATGGTAAGATAGTTTACGATACCGGTTACGGTAGCGGTAAACATAAGGGAGTAGCGAACTGCACCGAAGAGCAAGTTTCTTCCGGGGAACTTGATCTTGGATACAACGTAAGCTGCAAGAGAACCGAGAGCCAAGTTACCGAATGTACCGGCAACAGAAATCAATACTGTGTTAAAGATATATCTGGAGAAAGGCACCCAAGAAGATGTCATACTCTTAAACATATCTGCGAAGTTACCAAACGTAGGGTTAACTACATAGAATTTCGGAGGATAGTTCCAAAGTTCATCAAGGGGTTTCAAGGACTGTACTACTGCGTAGTACATCGGGATAAACATGAAAGCACCAAAGATAACCAGGAATACTGTGATACCGAAGTCGCCTCCCGCAGAACGGGTGAGGACAACTTTATGATTTCGAGTTCTTAGCTTTTTTACTTTTGCCATATCATTGTCCCACCTTATTCAGCATTTTATTAACAAGAATGTTGGAGCCCACCATCATTGCAAAAAGCACAACTGCAATTGCAGAGGAATAACCAACCTCGAAACGCTGGTTACCGTAGTCCTGAAGGTGATGCATGATCGTATGAGCAGCGTAGTTAACGCTGGGGAAACCTGCAAGGTCGTTTACGATGGTACCAAAGTTGAAGGACTGGGTGATCGCCATAACCGCACCGAAGAGCATCTGCTGCTTCATGTTCGGAAGAGTTACATACCAAAGTTCCTGCCAACGGTTTTTGATACCGTCCACCGCAGCTGCTTCGTACTGATCCTTCGGAATGGTCTGCAAACCACCGATGAAGGAAAGGAACGATACACCGAGAGATGTCCAAAGAGCAACTACGATACAAAGGGGCATTACGTAAGCTTCACTCTTAAAGTACTGGATCGGCTCCTGGATAACGTCAAGACGCATCAAAATGGAGTTTACATAACCATAAGAGTCACCGTCGAAGAGAACCTTCCAGATAAATGTCATACCTGTGGAAAGAGACGGTGCGTAGAAGATCAAAGTAACAACGGCTCTGATCTTCGGAGGAAGTTCGTTAATAAACCAAGCTGTGAAAAGGGAGAGGATATAGGAAACCGGTCCCGTCATAACAGCGAAGATAAGTGTGTTTCCTACTGCCTGGATAAAGATATCGTCGTCAAGGAACAGACGCATATAGTTATCAAGGAAGATAAACTTCGGCGGCTCGATCATGTTAAAGATCGTGAAGCTGAAAAACACAGAAAGAATAACCGGCAAAATGGTAAAGGTGAAGAAAATAAGGTAGTACGGCGCACACATGAGGTAAGCTGTGTAGTTACGCTTAATTTCTTTCCATGTCCACTGCCACTTTGTCATTTCTTTACGCGCCACGGGCTTGGGCGCTTTCTGTTTTGCTGCAACAGTTTTTTCTGACATGTCCGTATTCTCCTTTGTTAGAATTTATTTGGAAGGGATATAGAATTCACGGGTCAATTCATCACGTTTTCTCGCAAATTCAGCGTTGATGGTTTCCGTGTAGTCCATCAAAGATTCAGCGGGGTTCGCGTCATTGTTGTAAACATTGAGGAATGCGAACTCGATGTTACGAGCGATGATGTAAGAACCAGGCATTTCCGGTACGCCTTTAAGGTTAGCAAACTGATTTCTGATTTCCTTGAGTTCGTTTGCTGTCCAAGACATATCATTGAAAGCTTCCATGTTAGCGGTTGCGTACTTACCTGCAGGACCGAGAAGTGCAACAAGTTCGTTTGCATACTGACCCTGAACGGTAGCACCCATCCACCACTTGATAAACTTGAAGCCTGCTTCATCAGTACCTCTGTCAGCAGCGTCCATCATGATAACGATGGAGTTCATGGTAGTTACGATGGAGCGGTTTACAGAACCGTCTTCCTGAACGGTACCGGGAACGGTTGTGAAGCCCCAGAGTCCTTTAAGTTCAGGTGCGAAAATGGTAAACTGGTTGTAATAGGTGATGTAGTCACCAATGAAGAGAGGCATTTCACCGGAACGGAAACGGTTCGCCGCGTCGTATGTCAGCGGGAAACGATACGTGGTGAAGAAGTTGCAGAGCTGAGTGAATGCGTCGAGCGTTACGTCTTCGTTGAAGGAGATTTCCGTACCGCCGTTGATATAAAGCTGACCGCCATTCTGATAAATGAACATATTTGTGATACCGATATCACGGCCCATACCTACGAGGTAGTTCTGGCTCACGAGGATCGGCATGATCGCATTGAATTCGTCCC
>JBGVIG010000037.1:0-2310 GCA_045122995.1 Eubacteriales bacterium
GATTACTTTCCTTGATACACCTGGTCACGAAGCGTTTACTGCAATGCGTGCTCGAGGCGCGAAATCTACAGATATTGCGATCCTTGTTGTTGCGGCAGACGATGGCATCATGCCTCAGACTGTTGAAGCGATCAGCCACGCAAAAGCTGCAGGCATTTCCATTATCGTTGCAATCAATAAAATGGATAAACCTACAGCAAACCCTGAAGCAATCAAAAATGAACTTACAAAATACGATCTTGTTCCCGAAGAATGGGGTGGTGATACCATTTGCGTTCCTGTGTCTGCCTTGACAAGAAAAGGTATTCCGGATCTTTTGGAAATGGTTCTCCTTGTTGCAGAAGTAAAAGATCTGAAAGCGAACCCCAACCGCCGTGCAAAAGGTGTTGTTATCGAAGCGAAGCTCGATAGAGGCCGCGGCCCCGTTGCCAGCGTTCTCGTACAGAACGGTACCTTGAACGCAGGTGACACCGTTATTGTCGGCACCGCAGTTGGTCGTGTTCGTGCAATGACAGACGATAAGGGCAGAAATATCAAAACAGCAGGTCCTTCTGTTCCTGTTGAGATTATCGGTCTTGACTCTGTTCCTTCCGCAGGTGACGAGCTGAATGCGGTAGAAAACGAACGCATGGCAAAAGAACTTGCTGAACAGCGCCGCCAGAAAGAAAAAGAAGAAATTTTCAAAGCGAACGCGAAGGTTAACCTTGATGACCTCTTCGCACAGATGAGCGAAGGCGTGAAGGATCTTAACATTATCGTTAAGGCTGACGTGAAGGGCTCTGCGGAAGCAGTGAAAGCTTCTCTTGAAAAACTCACAAACGAAGAAGTAAAAGTAAATGTTATTCATACCGGTGTTGGCGGTGTAAACGAAGGTGACGTTATGCTTGCTACCGCGTCCAACGCAATTATCGTCGGATTTAACGTGCGTCCTGACAAAACCGCTATCGACTCTGCAGAAGCACAAGGCGTTGATATTCGTACCTATCGTATTATTTACGAGTGCATCGAAGAAATCACTGCGGCAATCAAGGGTATGTTGAAGCCTGTTTATCGTGAAGTTGTACTTGGCCACGCAGAGGTAAGACAGACCATTCACGTTCCGAACGTTGGCTTTATTGCCGGTTCTTATATTACAGACGGTAAGATCACACGTTCTTCTCTTATTCGTGTCGTTCGTGACGGTGTTATCATTTTTGAAGATAAGATTTCTTCTTTGCGCCGTTTTAAAGATGACGTAAAAGAGGTGGCTTCCGGCTATGAATGCGGTGTTGGTCTTGATAAATTTAACGATATCAAAGAAAATGACGTGCTCGAAGCATATATCATGGAGCAGGTAGAAAGATAAATAAACGAAAAGGAGATATACCATCATGAGCATGAGATTCAGACAAGTTCATCTTGATTTCCACACCAGTGAACACATTGGTGGGATCGGTAGTAAATTTTCGAAAGAACAGTTCCAAAAAGCACTCAAAATCGGTCATGTAGATTCTATTACCGTATTTTCTAAGTGTCATCACGGTTGGGCGTATCACCCTTCTAAAGCAAATGAAATGCATCCGCAACTCGATTTTGACCTTCTTGGCGCACAGATCGAAGCAGCGCATGAAATTGGCGTGAAGACACCTGTATATCTTTCTGCAGGTCTTGATGAAAAGACTGCAAGAAGACACCCCGAATGGCTTATTCGTAACGAAGATGAAACTATTGCTTGGACACCTACGTTCAAACAGCCCGGTTATCATAGATTTTGCTTTAATTCTCCTTATCTTGATTATCTTCTTGATCAGGTTGCGGAAGTTTGTCAGAATTATGATGCAGACGGCATTTTTACAGACATCGTTGCTATTATCCCTTGTTATTGTCAGACTTGCTTGAAGACTATGCGTGATCGTGGTTTGGATCCTTATGATCCTAAAAACGCATATAATCTTGCGGTAGAAACTTACAACAACTATACTCGCAGAATGAGAGAAACTGTAGATAAATATAAACCCGGTCTTCCAATCTTCCACAATGCAGGTCACCTTTATATCGGTAACCGTGAATTTGCATATGGAAATACTCATCTTGAGGTAGAAAGTCTTCCTACCGGCGGTTGGGGCTATGACCATTTCCCGCTTTCGGCAGCTTATGCGAGAACGCTTGATATGGAATTTCTCGGTATGACAGGTAAATTCCATCGTAGCTGGGGCGAATTCGGTGGCTTTAAGCATCCGAACGCACTCCGTTACGAGGCGGCGCTTTCCATTGCGAACGGCGCAAAATGCTCCATTGGTGACCAGCTCCATCCGCTTGGTTTTATGGAAG
>JBGVIG010000038.1:0-2828 GCA_045122995.1 Eubacteriales bacterium
CATAAATCCGATTTCAGGCGAGCTGACAATGTAGTCAGGACGAATATTGCAGAATTTATTTTCGTGTGCATGATAACCGAGCACAGCTTTTGTCGTTTTGATCGGGCATATCGCGCAAAGAAAATAAGAAAATACAACGAAAGATTCTTCTTCTTTTTCGCCATCTTTGGAAAAAGAGGGAACATCATAGCTATCTGCGGCAAGAAGGATCATGTAACTTCCTTCAATAACAAGACTTTCCACGATTTTTTGATAAAGCTCTCTTACGGCGTCATTATCAAAAAGAACACTTTTTTTAAGATCTGTAAGCAATTTATGTTCGGGTGCTTCCAAAACCTGCTGTGTAGAAAATTCAATATCCAAAAGATTTTTGCCGATCGCGCCGGACAGAGATTTTTTTAGGATCGTCAAGATTTCTTCTGCTTCTTCAGGTGCCATTAAGCCTAAAGATTCATTGAATTCGGAAATGATTTCACGGCTTTCGTTGACGTAACAACCGCGGATTCGGGAAATATTACTTTTATCGGGACGAAATCTGCGTCGGATCTCGGCGATTTCTTTTTCGTTCATTTTAGTACCTTCCTTGTGAAAATTCAGTGTCTGTTTATTATATCATTACTTGTCTTTTTTGTAAAGTATGTAAAAGGTCGGAAAAATAAAAAAAATTTTGAAAAATATCTTGTAAAATGGTGCGATATCCTTCGATTATCTATTGAAATTATGACAAAAAAATGATATACTGTTATATGAATAATGGGTTAAGTAGATATGATGCAATCTGCTTTCCCGCTTATGATAAATTTTAAGATTAACAACCGGCGGTCAACCGCTTGCTGTTATAAGGAGGTTTTTCAATGAATCTTGACAACATCATTGCAGTCAGAAAAGGAAAAGTCGTATATCAAGATGGCGACAACTTGATTAAGGTTTCCGATGAAAAGGAATGGCCGAAATCTGAAATTCTTATTGAAGCTTTGAACCAGGCTCGAATCGAAGAAACAGGACTTAACATTCCGAAGATCAAAGAAGTTACTATGATCGATGGCAAATGGGCGCTCGTAATGGATTGCATTCACGGCAAATCTCTTGCGGACCTTATGAGCACTCCTGAAGGTTTTGATGAATATCTTGATCTTTTTGTTTCCTTGCAGAGAGAAATTCATGAAAAGAAAGCACCGCTTTTGACTACATTGAAGGACAAAATGACACGCAAAATTTCCTATTCGGATCTGAATGCGACCGTTCGCTATGACTTGCAGCTCAGACTTCCCGAACTCGGTGTAACAAGCGTTGTTTGCCATTGCGATTTTTCTCCCGCAAACGTTATCATTTCTGAAGATGGCACACCTTTCGTTTTGGACTGGTCTCACACCACACAGGGTAACCCCAATGTAGACGCGGCAGTTACCTACATTCTTTTCAGAATGAACAGCAGAAATGAAGAAGCAGAAAAATATCTTGCTCTCTACTGTGAAAAATGCGGCATCGAAAAAGCAGAGGTTTTGAAATGGGTTCCTGTTGCTGCCGCTTCCAAATCCATTAAATATGACGGCGAAGCTAAAGCATTCTTGCTCAGCCTTGCAAAATCCGTTGAATATTTGGTATAAAAGCATTCTTGTGAAATAAGAAAGGATCTATAAAAGTTATGAAAGTTACAGTTTGTATCGGCAGTTCTTGCCATCTCAAGGGATCTCGTCAGGTTGTCGAAACCCTTCGTCGCCTTATCGACGAAAACAATTTGAACGATGACGTTGAAGTTGCAGGCACATTTTGCCTTGGTCAGTGCCAGCGCGGTGTTTGCGTAACCATCGACGATGAACTCATCTACTCGGTATCTCCCGAAACCGTAGAAGAATTTTTCAGAACAGAAATTCAGGAAAAACTTTGAGTTTTTCTGTCTTCGGCGGGGAAGCCCTTGCCGGAGAAACTTCTGTGATATCCCATCAAAAAATAGAACAGAAGGAGTAGTGTTATGATTGTTCAGATCTGCGTCGGCAGTTCTTGTCATATCAAGGGTTCTCATGAAATCGTGGAACTGATGAAACAAGCTGTAAAAGATCATGGGTTGGAAGACGAAGTGGTCCTTGCAGGTTGTTTTTGCACGAATCATTGCAATCGCGTTGGCGTGACGGTTCAGGTAGATGACGATGTGCATACGGGCATCAACACGGAAAATTTTGAGGCCTTTTTCAAAGATAACATACTTGATAAGATCAAAGTGTAAGGAGATATGGCAATGGCTGACTTTCTGAAATTGAAAAAATCGAATTGCAAGAACTGTTATAAATGTATTCGACATTGTCCCGTGAAAGCGATTCGCTTTTCCGGAAATCAAGCACATATTGTCGAAAACGAATGTATTTTATGCGGACGTTGCTATGTTGTTTGTCCGCAGAACGCAAGAGAAATCAAAGATAGCATCGAAACTATTCGCACCATGCTTACCGGGAAGGAAAAGCTTGTGGCGAGTGTCGCGCCTTCCTTTGTTGCTCAGTTTGAAGGCGTTGGCATTGAAAGCCTGAAAGCTTCCTTGAAACAACTCGGTTTTTATGATGCGGAAGAAACCGCGATCGGTGCCGCTATCGTAAAAAAAGAATACGAACGTATTCTTTCCGAGGGAAAACAGGACGTTTTGATTTCTTCTTGTTGCCACTCCGTGAATCTTTTGATTCAAAAATATTTTCCGGCGGAAATTCCTTTCCTTGCGGACGTAATGAGCCCCATGGAAGCGCACGCGCTGGATATTAAACGCAGAATTCCTGATGCCAAGGTCGTGTTTATCGGCCCTTGCATTGCCAAAAAGGACGAAGCTGATTATTATAAGCATG
>JBGVIG010000039.1:0-7886 GCA_045122995.1 Eubacteriales bacterium
TCTTTCACCTATGCCGTGGTGCAGGTGCCGCAGGTATTTCCGGGATCCCGCCGAAGCGCCCTTTGGGCAATCTCTTCATCGTGCGTCCGCTCATCGACTGCACAAGAAGCGAAATCCTCGCCTATACGGACGCGAATGCGCTCACCTACAGAACGGACGCCACCAACGATGACACGCATTACACGCGCAATTTTATCCGCAAAAACATCGTTCCTCTTTTGAAAGAGATCAACCCCGCAGTTGCGGAAAATGCACGCAAAACATCACACGCCACAGCCGCACTTGAGGCGCATCTGGAAGCAGAAGCCGTCGCGCTTTTGAAAAATCCTGATGACACCGCATTGCCGCTCGCCACGCTGAAAGAAAAAAGCGATGCACTTCTCTACGCCGTTTTCAACAAGCTTTATAAAAACGCAGGCGGTGTGGCTCTGCCCGAAGCACAAGCAAAAAAGCTTCTCTCTTTTCTTCATGAGGAGAAGCGCGGCGTCAGCATTTCTCTGCCGCGCGGCATCACCGCCGAGCTTCGCGGGGAACACCTTCGATTTTTCGCAAGCACAGAAGGCGTTGAAATCCTCACCGAAAAAATGCCTTTGCATGTCGGTGAAAACCACGTGAATGAAAACATCACCGTGCTTGTCGGCGTGCCGTGCGAAAAACAAAATGCGGCGTATTACCGATGCGCCCAAATCCCAACAGTTTCTCTGAATTCTCTTTGTATCTGCCCGCGCGAAGGCGGCGAGCGCTACCGCTTCGGCGGCATGACACGAACCCTCAAAAAGCTTCTCTGCGGCGCGGAAACAAAAAAGAAAACGCGCCCCATTTTCTATGATGAAAACGGTGTTCTCTGGCACCCGGATTTTTCTGTGCGCGACAGCGCGAAAAACGTTGAAACTATCACAATCCACTATATCGAAAAACAATAACTGAAAGGAGCATTTCACAATGAATTTGCACAATGACATCGAAAAAATTCTTATCTCCGAAGAAGAAATTGAGAAGATGGTCACTTCAATCGCAAAAAAAATCAGCAAAGATTATGAGGACAAAAAGCTTTTACTTCTCTGCATTCTGAAAGGCTCTGTTGTTTTTATGGGTGACCTTATGAAACACATCTCCATTCCCGTGCAGATTGATTTCATGAAAGTTTCCTCTTACGGTTCCGGCACCACATCCGGCGTATTGAAAGTTTCTCTCGATCTGAAGCGCACCGATCTCGACACCACAGATATCCTCATCATCGAAGACATCATCGACAGCGGCAAAACGCTCTCCTCTTTGACCAAATACCTCTTGGAACGCGGCGCAAAGAGCGTTCGTTCCTGCACACTTCTCGATAAGCCCTCCCGCCGTGAAGTGGATTTCGTTCCCGACTACACCGGCCGTGAGATCCCCGATGAATTCGTCGTTGGCTACGGTCTTGACTACGATGAAGACTACCGCGCACTTCCCTTCGTCGGCATTCTCAAAAGAGAAGTTTACGAAAAATAAAATTTTACAAAAAAAAGAGAGGCTTTCAAGCCTCTCTTTTTTTATTTAGATATCATATTTTGCAAGTTCTGCTTTCACAAGCTCTTTGATCTTTTCTGCCGCTTCTTCGATCGCAAATTCTCCCTTGAAGGATTTATCACGGAAGGAAACTTCAACAACACCTTTATCGCAGTTTTTGGGCGAAACGAGCGCACGAACAGGCACACCGAGAAGGTCTGCGTCTGCGAACATCGCGCCGGGGCGGATATTTCTGTCATCGTAAAGAACTTCCACACCGAGATCCTGAAGCTTTTCATAAAGCGCATTTGCTGTAGCGTTTACGGTTTCATCATCAGAACGGAGGTTGCAAACCTCAACCTGCCAAGGAGCGATGGACATCGGCCAGATAGGACCGTAGTTATCGTGGCTTTCCTGGCAAATGGAAGCGCAAAGTCTGCCAACACCGATGCCGTAGCAACCCATGATGGGGTTTTTCAGTTCGCCATTCGCATCAAGATAAGTCATATCCATGGATTTGGTGTATTTGGTACCGAGCTGGAAGATGTTACCTACTTCGATACCCTTTTTGATGGTGATATGAGGCTTGTCGCACACAGGGCAAACGGCACCTTCATAAATTTTAGCAACGTCAACGTATTCCACGTCACCGATATCACGTTTTACGTTCATACCTGTGTAGTGGTAATCTGCTTCATTTGCACCACAAACGAGATTTTCAATGCCGACAAGAGAGCTATCCCAAACGGTCTTGATGTCTTTTGCAAGGTCGATCGCACCAATAAAGCCCGCTACGATGCCGCTTTCTTCGGTGATGGAAGCCGCAGGGTGGATCTCATAGCCGAGATAGTTGCGAAGCTTGGTTTCGTTTACTTCAAGATCACCGCGGATAAACACGATGATGTAAGAATCGTCTTCATTTTTCTGGTATACAACCGCTTTGCAAAGGTTCTTAGCATCAGTGCCTAGGAATGCGCAAACTTCTTCGATGGTCTTCGCACCGGGGGTGTGAACTTTGGTAAGCTCTGCGATTTCGCCTGCCTCATTTTTCACAACGCAATCTGCAGCTTCCATATTTGCTTTGTAGCCGCAGGTGGGGCAAATCGCGAGCGTATCTTCACCGATTTCAGAGAGGAGCATAAATTCATGGGAAACGCTGCCGCCCATCATACCGGAGTCAGATTTTACAGAGATCACGTTTTTCGCACCTGCGCGCTTGAAGATGCGTTCATATGCCTTGTGGCAACGGTCATAATAAGCTTCGAGATCCTCCTGAGAGGTGTGGAAGGAATATGCGTCCTTCATTGTAAATTCGCGCACACGGATAAGACCGCCTCTGGCACGAGGCTCATCACGGAACTTGGTCTGAATCTGATAGATCATGAACGGGAACTGCGCATAAGATTTTGCGGTATCACGAGCGAGATGTACTGCCGCTTCTTCGTGTGTCATACCGAGAACCATACCGTTGCCGCTACGGTCTTTGAAACGAGCCATTTCGCTGCCGATGCTGGTGTATCTGCCGGATTCTTCCCAAAGAGTCGCAGGCATTGCAACGGGGAACATTACTTCCTGACCGTCGATGCGATCCATTTCTTCACGAATGATTCTTTCGATTTTTGTGGTAATACGCTTGGTAGGGGTGAACAAAGAATAAATACCGTTTGCCATGTATTTCATGTAACCGCCGCGCATCATGAGCGCATGGCTGGCAATAATACAATCCTTCGGTGCTTCCTTGAAGCGTTCGCCGAGCATTTGGCTGACTTTCATATTATTTCTCCTTTATTTTCAGATGGAATTTTCACTCTTATAAAATTTATTATATCATTATGAAAAAGCATTGTCAATATTTTGTTTTATTTTTCGCGTGCGGAAAAGTGTAGGTCGCACAGAAAAATAAAAACGGCAACAAAAAAACCGTCCGGTGAGAAGGACGGCTTTTTTCTTTATGCGATTTCAGAAATGCAAAATCAGTTCATGCTGTTGAGCATGAGAGTAAATCTGCTCTTCTTTCTTGCAGCGTTGTTCTTGTGAAGAATACCGTGAGCAACAGCCTGGTCGATCTTCTTAACAGCGTTTTTGTAGGTTTCCTGAGCGAGAGCTTTGTCGCCGGCAGCAACAGCAGCTTCGTATTTCTTAAGATCTGTTTTGAGAGCAGTCTTGAACATTTTGTTCTGAAGAGTTTTTGTTTCGATAACTTTTACGCGCTTTTTCGCGGACTTAATGTTCGGCATCGTGTTACACCTCCTTATCGATTTTGATAAAAACCGAATCGCGGCCATGAGAGGGTGGCGTTGTATTCCTTTTATCTAGCATTTACCTTACTATCATATCATTTATTTTCACAAATAGCAAGGGGTTTTTAAAAATTTATTGAAAAATTTTCAAAATTTTTTCACTTTTTGGACTTGAACGAGATTTTAGACTCTGTACCCGTCCAAAGACGAACGATATTTTTGCGATGAAGGAATACGACCAACACCGCCATAAGCGTTGTACAGATGATCTCTGCAGGAGGCGGATACGCCACAGGGAAAGAAATAAGGATATTGAGGATCGGAATGCAGAGCGCACACACCACCGAGCCAAGGGATACATATCTGGTAAGCGCTACGATGATCACAAACGTCAGCATCAAAAGCACCCAAACAGGGAGATTCAAAACGAGCAACACGCCTGCGAGGGACGCGACGCATTTGCCGCCCTTAAAGCCATAGAAGATCGGGAAAGCGTGTCCGATCAGCGCACAAAGTCCACAAACGGAAACAAAGCCGAGATAATACGGCATCACGACAAGTCCGATACAACAAGCAACAAAAGATTTGAAAAAGTCACAGACAAATGTGAGCAACGCGGCTTTGATACCAAACGTGCGGAGCATGTTCGTGGAGCCCGCATTACCGCTTCCGTGCTCACGCACGTCTACCTTGAAGAAAAGCTTCGAAAAAATAACGGCAAAATTGATACTACCGAGAAGATAAGACGCGATCATACAAAATGCACCCGCAAGAAAGAGTGCGGTTTGATCTTCGCCGTATCCGAGGATACCGATCAGTCCTTGTTCAAGAAATTCCTTCATAACAAAATGTCCTTTCGGGTTTATTCATCGCCTTTCTGGCGGATTACAAAGCGAATGGGCGTGCCGTGGAAGCCAAAGACTTCACGCATCTTATTTTCAAGATAGCGCTGATAGGAAAAATGGAAAAGTTCTGCATCGTTGCAGAACACAACGAATGTAGGCGGACGAACGCCAGCTTCCGTCATATAGTAGATCTTGAGGCGCTTACCACGGTCTGTGGGCGGCGGAACTCTTGTGATCGCATCGGAAAGCACGTCGTTGAGCATACCTGTGGAAATACGGAGAGAAGCCTGTTCGTTGACGTAGTTGATATATTCAAAAAGCTTGGGAAGACGCTGACCTGTTTTCGCGGAAATGAAAAGGATCGGCGCATAAGGCATATAGGCAAGGGACGTGCGGATCTTATCCGTAAATTCCTTGACGGTGTTGTTATCTTTTTCGAGAAGATCCCATTTGTTCACGACGATAATGGTCGCTGTGCCTGCTTCGTGTGCAATACCTGCGATCTTTTCGTCCTGCTCGGTGATGCCTTCCGTCGCGTCAATAAGAAGCAAACATACGTCTGCTCTATCCACAGCGGAATGCGCGCGCAAAACGCTGTACTTTTCGATCTTATCAAAGATCTTGCTCTGACGGCGGATACCTGCCGTATCAATAAACGTAAATTTGCCGTATTCATTTTCCACAAAGCTGTCGATCGCGTCACGCGTCGTACCTGCAATGTTGGAAACGATCATTCTTTCTTCACCGAGAACACGGTTGACAAGCGAGCTTTTACCTGCGTTCGGCTTACCGATCACGGCAACCTTGATGGAATCGTCCGGCTCATCTTCAGAATCGTCCGCAGGGGAAAGTTCGAGGATTCTGTCAAGAAGGTCACCCGTACCCGTACCGTGAACGGAAGAGAGCGCGATGGGATCGCCATCAAAGCCAAGCTCATAAAATTCATAATATTCCATCGGAAGCGCACCGACGGAGTCGATCTTATTGACACAGAGAATGACGGGCTTGCCGCTCTTGAGAAGCATCACACCGATATCGCGGTCGTCCGCAGTAAGTCCGGCACGAACGTCGCACATAAATACGATCACGTCTGCCGTTTCAATGGCGATCTCTGCCTGTGTTTTCATTTTTTCGAGAATGATATCGTCTGTTTTCGGTTCGATACCACCCGTGTCAATCAGAACGATCGGCTTGCCGTTCCATTCTGTTTCATAGTAGATTCTGTCGCGTGTCACGCCGGGTACATCTTCCACGATGGAAATACGGGAACCCGCGATTTTGTTAAAAAGCGTGCTTTTGCCGACGTTCGGTCTGCCGACAATCGCAGCAACGGTCTTTGCCATGATATCTACCCCTTTCTATCTTAACATTCTGTCAATTTTTCAAAAAATTCATAGCCATCGTTCACACAAGGCTCGATCTCGACGCCAAGCGTTTCAGAAAGCATATCTATACTCATACCGCAAAGGAAAAGATCTCCCTCATGGCGCAGTGTCACAGCAGGGATATAAAGCTTTTCGCCAAGGGGCTTGCCCGAAAGCTGTTCTGCCATATCCTGTCCCGTGAGAAGTCCTGCCACCGTGATGGTCTTTTCTCCGAAGTAATTGTTTTCAATTTTATAAACGTGTATCTTGATATTCGGGAATTTTTCTTCCACACGCACAGCAAGACTTTTGATAAAATCATATGCCGCAGCGCCTGTGGCAACAGAAACTTCCCTTTCTCTGTCATCGCCATCGAGCTGCTCGATCGCGTCGTCAAATTCTTCCTTCATCGAAGCAATCATACCCACGCCGTCCTCTATGGCATGGAAGCCTTCGTAATATTCGGCATCGGGGATCGGAAGACCCGCTTCGAGATAAAGCTCATCACCTGCATAAAAGATGCGTGAGCCGTAATGCGCAAGGCACCCCTCTGCAAAAGCTTCGATCTGGCGGATCACCGCCGCCGCTTCTTCTTTGGTGAAGGGCTCCAAGGGATAAAGCTTCTTCTCTTCTCTGAATTTTGTCATACCCGCAGGCACGATGGAAACGCTCATCACCGAAGGATAGAGAGCGGCAAGATCGTGCATGGTGCGTTCGAGTTCTTTTCCGTCGTTGATGCCGCGGCAAAGAACGATCTGACAGTTCAGCTCCGTTCCGGCCTTAGCAAAGCGCTCAAGATATGAAAGCGACTTTGCGGCGTTCGGATTTTTCAGCATGAACGTACGAAGCTCAGGGTTTGTGGTGTGGACGGAAACATTGATGGGGGACATCTTCATTTTGATGATGCGCTCCACATCTTCGTCCGAAAGATTGGTCATGGTGATATAGTTACCCTGCAAAAAGGAAAGGCGGCTGTCATCATCTTTAAAATAAAGTGTGTCGCGCATACCTTTTGGCAACTGATCAATAAAGCAGAAGATGCATTTATTGCGGCAGGAATGCTTTTTATCCATCAAAAAGGTTTCAAAATCCAAGCCAATATCGTCATATTCACCTTTTTTCAGGTTTACGGAAAGCTCTTTTCCGTCACGGCAGATAAGAAGCGTCAGCTTCTTTTCGCAAAGATAAAAGCGGTAATCAAGAATATCCTTGATCACATTTCCGTTGATGGCAATGAGGTGATCGCCTGCACGGATCCCGTGCTTTTCAGCGGCACTTCCCTTCATCACGCCCGTGATCTCTACCATAAATGCTCCTCCCTTTCAAAAAACTTGTGATTAAAAAGAAATAAGGCAGGTATGCTTTGTCTGCATACCTGCCAGGTTGCAAAATTACGCGTCCTGTTTTACAATTTCCTTGCCGTTATATGTTCCGCAAGCCTTGCAAACTCTGTGAGAAAGGTTGTATTCGCCGCACTTGGGGCATTTTGTCATGCCGGGAAGATCGAGTTTCCAAACGTTAGAACGTCTTTTGTCTCTTCTTGCTTTAGAGACTTTTTTCTTCGGTACTGCCATTGTTATAACCTCCTTGAAAAAGTAATTTTTTCAAATTATTTTAATAGTGTTTTCAAAATCTCGAGCCTTGGGTCTGTCGTTTTTGTTTCACAGCCGCACGTGCCCTCGTTAAGATTTTTGCCGCATTTGGGGCAAAGCCCTTTGCAATCTTCCGAGCAAAGCACTCTCGAAGGCATCTCCAGAAGGAGCTGCTCTGTAAGCGGCTCGAAAATATCGAGTTTTTTATCTTCGATAAAGATATAATCATCATTCTCTCTGGACGTATCGCGCCCTGCGATCTCGCGTTCAAAGGAAAGCTTGATTTCACCGTCTACGGGTTTTGTGCATCTGGCACAATCCGACGTAAATGAGAGGTCGGAATCTACTGTGAGTACCATA